>CAHJXE010000066.1 GCA_903644085.1 Hyphomicrobiales bacterium | reverse complement strand
CGGGGCGCGAGCTGCGCGCCGATCGTCCCGACGCGGTTCATGCCGCCCGCCACCACGATCGCCCGGCCCCGCGCGTGGCCGTCGATCCCGATCCGCGCGACGGCGGCCGACGACATGGCGCGCTCGAACAGCTTCGACTTCTCCATGTCGGCGCGCTTGGTGAACTCGGTCGCGGTCGGGCCGGGGCAGAACGCCGTGACGGTGACGCCGTGCCGGCGCGCCTCCTCGTGCAGCGCCTCCGACAGGGACAGCACGTAGGCCTTGGTGGCGGCGTAGACAGCCATGTAGGGGATCGCCTGGAAGGAGGCCGTGGAGGCGACGTTGAGGATGCCGCCCTGCCGCCGCGCGACGAGGTCCGGCAGGACGAGCCGGCAGAGCTTCGTCAGCGCGGTGACGTTGAGCTCCACCATCGCGGCCTGCTCGGCATAAGGCATGGTGGCGAAGCCGCCGCGCAGGCCGAACCCCGCGTTGTTGACGAGCGTGTGGACCGGGATGCCCTCCCGGGCGAGCCAGGCATGGAGCTCGTCCGGCGCGTCGGGCCGCTCGAGATCGAGCGCGAGCGTCCGGACGACGACGCCGGACGCGGCCTCGATCTCGCGCGCCAGCGCCGCGAGACGCTCCTCCCGCCGGGCCACGATGACCAGCGAGGAGCCGCGCGCCCCGAAGATGCGCGCCATCGCCTCGCCGATGCCGCTCGACGCGCCCGTGACGATCGTCCACCGTGTCTCGGTCATGTGGGCCTTCGCGCCCGGCCACCGCGCCGGTGCTTCGGGCTCACCCTACAATGGTCCGGAGGCGAGATGAACGAGTTGGTACAGGACGGGATCGCGGTGATCGGAAGCGGCGGGATCGGCGGGATGCTGGCGGCCGAGCTGGTCGGGGCCGGACGGGCCGTGACGCTGTGCGTGCGCACCCCCTTCGACCGGCTCACGATCGAGAGCGGGGGCAAGACGCGCGAAGTCGCGGTCGATGTCGCGACTTCGCCCGACGAGGTGACGAATTCGCGCTGGATTCTGGTGACCACGAAGGCGCAGGATACCGCCGGCGCCGCCCCCTGGCTCGCGAAGCTCACCGGCCCCGGCACGACGGTCGTGGTCGTGCAGAACGGCGTCCACCAGGAGGACCGGGTCCGGCCCTACACGAGCGCGACGGACATCGTGCCGGCCACCATCTACTGCTCGGTCGAGCGCACGGCGCCCGGCCACATCGTGCATCACGGCTCGGCGAAGATCGTGGTGCCGCACGGCCCGACCAGCCCCGCCCTCGCGGCGCTCTTCGCGGGCACCATGTTCGAGATCGTGGAGGACGAGGACTTCATCACCGCCTCCTGGACGAAGCTCCTGAACAACCTCGTGGCGAACCCCTTGACCGCGCTCACCCTTCGCCGGTCCGGCGCGCTGGCCGAAGGGCCGATCCAGGACCTCGCGCGCGGTCTCCTGACCGAGGCGGTCGCGGTCGCGCAGGCGGACGGGGCGAAGCTCAGCGAGGCGGATGTCGAGCACTCGGTCCAGCGGCTCGCCAACCTCAGCCCGCAGGGCGGATCGTCCATGCTCTACGACCGGCTGGCCGGCCGGCCGCTCGAGCACGAGTACATCACGGGCGCGGTCGTGCAGGGCGCCCGGCGGCACGGGATCGCGGCGCCGCTGAACCGTGCCGTTCTGGCGCTTCTCCAGACCGTCAGCGGACGGCCGCTCGACGGGTCGAGCTAAGCCGCGGTCGCGAGTTCCTCTAAGCCGCGGTCGCAAGCTCCTGGCGCACGAGGTTCACCCAGAACCCGGCCCCGAGCGTCAGGATCTCGTCGTTGAAGTCGTAGTTCGGCGTGTGGACGGAGTGGAAGCTGCCGTCCGGCTGCACGCCGTTGCCGATGAAGATGAAGGCGCCGGGCTTCACCCGCAGCATGTCCGCGAAGTCCTCGCCGCCCGTGATCGGGGGCGTGTTCGCGTTCACCGCCTCCGCGCCCACCAGGCTCTGCGCCGCACGCGCCATCGTGGCGGCGTGCTCCGCGTCGTTGACGAGGACGCGCGTGTAGCGGCCGTAACTCACCTCCGCGGTGCAGCCCTGGGCGGCCGCGTGGGCGTGCGCGAGTTCGGTCAGGCGGCGCTCCATCGTGTCCTGCGCGGCGTCCGAGAAGGTGCGGGCGGTGCCCGTGATGACGATCTCGGACGGCATCACGTTCGGCGAAGACGCGAAGCCGCCGTGGATGGAGCCGATCGACACGACAGCGGGTTCGGTCGCCGGGATGTTGCGGCCGATGACGTTCTGGAGCGCGAGGCAGAAATGCGCCTGCGCGATCGTGGTGTCGGTCGCGAGGTGTGGGGTCGAGCCGCCATGCCCGCCCGTGCCCCGGAAGGTGACCGTGAAGAAATCGGCGGCTGCCATCATCGGGCCGGAGCGCAGCTTGAACTGCCCGACCGGCGTGCCGGCCCCGTTATGCATGCCGTAAACGGCGTCGCACGGGAAGCGGTCGAACAGCCCCTCCTGGATCATGCGCTGCGCACCGCCGCCGCCCTCTTCGGCCGGCTGGAAGATCAGGTGGACGTCGCCCGAGAAGTCGCGCTTTTCCGCCAGCCGCCGCGCGGCGCCGAGCAGCATGGTCGTGTGCCCGTCATGCCCGCAGGCGTGCATCTTGCCCGGGATCTGCGACGCGTAGGGCAGGTTCGTCGTCTCGATGATGTTCAGCGCGTCCATGTCGGCGCGCAACGCGATCGCCCGGTTGCCGGGCCGGCCGCGGATCGTGCCGACCACGCCCGTGCCGCCGACGCCTTCCGTCACCTCCACGCCCCAGCCGCGCAGCTTCTCGGCGACGAGCGCCGACGTCCGCGTCTCCTCGAAACTGGTCTCCGGATGGGCGTGGATGTCGCGCCGGATGGCGGTGAGTTCCGCGCGCAACGGCTCGAGTTCGGCGAGGATGTCGGTCATGGGGGCCCTTTCATGGTGGCCGGGAGCCTAGACCTGCCCCCTTGTCGAGGGAAGCCGCAGCATGACGACGCGGCCGCGCCGGGGATGACAGTGTCGCGCTAGTCGCGATCAGGCGGCGCGCTCGACCAGCACGCCGCGGCGGATCTGGTCCTCCTCGATCGACTCGAACAGCGCCTTGAAGTTGCCTTCGCCGAAGCCGTCATCCCCTTTTCGCTGGATGAACTCGAAGAAGATCGGCCCGATCGCGTTCGCCGAGAAGAGCTGGAGGAGGATCTTCGTGTAGCCGCCCTCCACCACGCCCTCGCCGTCGATCAGGATGCCGTTGCGCTCGAGTCGCGCGAGGTCCTCGCCGTGGCCCGGCACGCGCTTGTCGACCCGCTTGAAGTAGACGGACGGGGGGGCGGGCATGAACGACACGCCGTCCGCCCGGAGAGTCTCGATCGTCTCGTAAATGTCGCGGCAGCCGCAGGCGATGTGCTGGATGCCCTCGCCGTTATAGGCGTGCAGGTATTCCTCGATCTGGCTGTGCGCGTCGGCGGATTCGTTGATCGGGATGCGGATCTTGCCGTCGGGGCTCGTCAGCGCCTTCGAGAACAGGCCGGTCATCTTGCCCTCGATGTCGAAATAGCGGATCTGCCGGAAGTTGAAGAGCCGCTCGTAGAAACCCGCCCACACGTCCATGCGGCCGCGCTGCACGTTGTGGGTCAGGTGGTCGAGGTAGAACAACCCGACGCCCGCGGGTTTCGGGTCGCGCTCGCCCGTCCAGTCGAACTCGGATTCATAGGTCGAGCCCTTCGGCCCGTACACGTCCACGAAGTAGAGGAGCGAGCCGCCGATGCCCTTCACCGCCGGCACGTCCAGCGTCTTGCCGCCATCGGCCGGGTCCGCGGGCTCGGCGCCTTGCGCGACCGCGCGGTCGAAGGCGTGCTGAGCATCCACGACGCGGAACGCCATGGAGGGCGCGCAAGGGCCGTGGGCGGCCACGAAGTTGTGGCCGTGCGAGCCCGGCTCCTCGTTCACCAGGTAATTGACGTCGCCCTGGCGATAGAGCGTGATGGCCTTGGTGCGGTGGGTGGCGACGGCCGCGAACCCCATCGCGCGGAAGAGCTTGTGCAACTCCTGCGGCTCCGGATGCGCGTACTCCACGAACTCGAAGCCGTCCGTGCCCATCGGGTTGTGGTCGTCGATGACCGGCGCCGGTGCGTCGTGCGGAAAGGGACCCATGGCGAAACCTCTCGTATTCGGACGATACGAGGGAAGCACATCCGCGCTGCGTATAGTGTGCGAAAGAGCGCATGAGATCTGCGCTCCGCGCACGGATCGTGCATGGGCGACGCGATGACGGCTGAGATCACGCTCGACGGCTTCGACCTGAAGATCCTGTCGGCGCTCCAGGCGGACGGCCGGCTCAGCAACCAGGACCTGGCCGAGCGAGTGCATCTCTCGGCGAGCCAATGCTCGCGCCGCCGCATCCGGCTGGAGGAGCGCGGCGTCGTGCGCGGCTACCGGGCGGAGCTCGCGCCCGCGCTCGTCGGGCTCGGCGTCACGGTGTTCACCCGCATCTCGCTCGCGGCCCACAGCCGTGACAACGCCCGGCGCTTCGCGGAGCTGGTCCAGGGGCTCGACTGCGTGCTGGAGGCGCACGCGCTGACGGGCGATAGCGACTACCTGCTCAAGATGATCGTGCCGGACTTGCAGGCGCTGTCGGAGATCGTGAACGGCTCGCTCCTGCCCCACGAGAGCGTCGCGCAGGTCCGCTCCTCGGTCGTACTGACGACGCTGAAGGAGGCGGCGCCCCTGCCGCTCCCAGGCGCGCGCGACGGCGGCCCGCGGCGGAAGCCCGCGACGTGACCAAACGTTAACCGTATCTGCAACGACGCCGATCCAGGATCGGTCATGTCGAATCGCGCCGCCTTCCTCCGTCACGTGGCGGGGATCCTCCTCGTGGCGAGCCTGCTCGCGGCGCATCGCGCCCACGCCGAGGGTCCGCCAGCGGTCTACCGGGGCGGTCCGGTCTATAAGGACCTCGAACGTTTCGACCGGCCCGGCTCCGACCGACCGATGATCCAGACCTATGGCGGTCGCGACCCGGCGGAGGATGCGCGCCGCCGGCCGCGCCGCGTCACCAACGGTGATGCCGGCTATGTGGGGTCGGATTACGGCCTGGGGAAGCCGAGCTTCACCGGGCTCGGCTCGCGCCCCGACCCGCTCGCACCGGACTAAGCCGACGCCGCCGTGACGTGCACGCCGGGCCGGCGCCCCGCGTTCCACCGCCCGTCCAACGCCCGCTCGATCTGGGCGGCGAGCTGGAGCAGTAGCCCGTCATTGCCCTGGCGGGCCTGTGCCTGGATGCCGAAGGGCATGCCGTTCTCCTGCTCGGCCATCGGCAGCGAGATGCCCGGGATGCCGCAAAGGTTCGCGAGCGGCGTGTAGGCGAAGTTGCGCCACAGATTGCCGAACCAGTCGAGCACGGATGGATTGTCGCTGATCGTCAGGTACTCGGTCGTGCCGACCTTCGGCGTAGGGAGCGCCGTGACGGGCGTCAGGATGATGTCCCACGTCTCGAAGAAGGCCCCGAAGGCGCGCGACGTCGTGTTGAAGGCGCTCTGCATCGCGGTGCGCTCCGAGTAGGAGGCGCCGAGCCCGGCTTCCCAGATGCGGATGTTCATCGGCTCGACGAGGTCGGCCGGCGGGCGCTCCAGCCCGAGCTGGCGCAAGAGGTTCGCGATCGTCTGGGCGAAGTTCGTGATGTAGCAGGTCGTCTGCGCCGCGAAGGCGGCCCGGAAATCGACCGCGGGCAGCGCCCACTCGACATGGTGGCCGAGCCCTTCGAGGAAGCGGCCGGCGCGCTCCAACTCGGCCACGAGATGGGGCGTCGCCCGGTAGTCGCCCCACTCGTGCGACAGGGCGATCCGCAGAGGCTTCGGGTCGCGCCGGATCAGGTCCACGTAGGGTTCGGCCGGCATCCAATAGGGCATGAACTCGCCCGGCGCGCCGCCCCGGCAGCCATCCACGAAGGCCGCCGTGTCGCGCACCGTGCGGGAATGGCAGCCCTGGATCGACACGACCCCCATCAGGTCGGACCCGTTCGGCCCGACCGAGAACACGCCGCGCGAGGGTTTCAGCCCGATATTGCCGTTGACGCCGGCCGGGATGCGGATCGAGCCGCCGCCATCCGTCGCATGCGAGATCGGCAGGACGCCCGCCGCCACCGCGGCGGCCGTGCCGGCCGAGGAGCCGCAGGTCGTGTAGTCCAGGTCCCAAGGGTTCCTCGTCACGTAGACCGCCGGGTTCTCGGCCGAGCTGCACACGCCGAATTCGGGCGTGGTGGTGCGGCCGATGACGTTGAGCCCCGCGCCCCGGATGCGCCCGGCAAGGTAGCTGTCGGCCGTCGCCCGGTTACCCCGCATGAGGAGCGAGCCCATCTCCTGCAACCGCCCCTTCAGGGTCGGCCCGAGGTCCTTCATGAGGTAGGGTACGCCCGCGAAGGTGCCGGACGGATCCATGCCGTCGGCGAGCGGGTCTGCCACGACGTCCTCGAACACTTCGACGACGGCGCTGGTCGCCGGGTTGACCTTGGCGATCCCGGCCGCCGCCTGCGCGGCGAGCTCGGCCGGCGTGACCTCTCCGGCCCGCACCCGGCCGGCCAGAGCGGTCGCGTCATGCGCCGCCCACTCGTCCCAACTCATCGCCAGGTTCACTTGCGCCAAGGTCATCTGGTCCAGCTCCTCACACCCGGTCCGGGAAGACGCGCCCGCCCGTGATCGCGACCCGCACGAGGTCGCCCCGTGACGCGACCTCGTGCGTCCCGAGCTCCGTTTCCACGAGGTCGCGCGAGGTCGCGCCGGGCGAGGTCGCGTCGAGTGGCGCCGCGTCGGCTGGCGCCGCGTCCAGCTTGATCTCGGCACGCCGCCCGCCGGCCGCGCGGCGCACGATGGTGATGCTGCCGGGCAGCCCGTCCGGGCCGCTCGTCAGGGCGACATCCTGCGGGCGCAGGAACAGCAGGGCCGGACCGTCCGGCAAGCCTTGCGGCGGCACGCTCAATCTCGCGCCTCGGTAATGGACCGCGCGGTCGCGGATCTCGACGGCGAGCTTGGCGCTCTCGCCCACGAACCCCATCACGAAGGCGGAGCGGGGATCGTCGTGCACCTCGTCCGGCGTGCCGATCTGCTCGACCCGGCCGGCGTTCAGGATCGCCACGCGGTCGGCGAGTTCGAGCGCCTCGTCCTGGTCGTGCGTCACGAAGATCGTCGTCTGGCCGGTCGCGTCGTGGATGTCGCGCAGCGACCGGCGCAGGTCCTTGCGCACCCGTGCGTCGAGTGCCCCGAAGGGCTCGTCGAGGAGCAGCACGCGCGGCTGGATCGCGAGCGCCCGGGCAAGTGCGACCCGCTGGCGCTGCCCGCCCGAGAGCTGGTTCGGATAGCGTTTCTCCAGCCCGTCGAGCTGGACGAGACGCAGGAGCTCCCCGACCCGGCCGTCGATCTCGGCCCGCCTCAGCCGTTCGCGACTTTTCACCTTGAGGCCGAACGCGATGTTGTCGCGTACGCTGAGGTGGCGGAAGAGCGCGTAGTGCTGGAACACGAATCCGACGCCGCGGCGCGCCACGGGGATCGCGGTCGCGTCCTCGTCCCCGAAATAGACCTGACCGGCGTCCGGCAGTTCGAGCCCCGCGATGACCCGCAGCAGCGTCGTCTTCCCGGAGCCCGACGGCCCTAGCAGCGCCATCAGCTCGCCCGAGCGGACATCCAGCTCGACGCCGGCCAGAGCCGCGCCCGCGCCCGAGCTCGCGCCGGTGCCGAAATCCTTCACGATGCCCTCGGCCCTGATCCGCACGCGATCCCCTTACTTGCCCGCCGCCGACGCGATCGATCCGGCGAAGCGCCATTCCAGGAACGACTTCACGGCGAGCGTCACCAGCGCGAGCAGCGCCAGCGCGGACGCGATCGCGAAGGCGCCCTGGAGATTGTACTCGTTGTAGAGGATCTCGACGTGGAGCGGCATCGTGTTGGTCAGCCCGCGGATGTGGCCGGACACGACCGCGACCGCGCCGAACTCCCCCATCGCGCGCGCATTGCAGAGCAGTACCCCGTAGAGCAGCGCCCAGCGCACGTTCGGCAGCGTCACGGTCAGGAAGGTGCGCAGGCCCGAGGCGCCGAGCGTCAGCGCCGCCTCCTCGTCGCCCGTGCCCTGGTCCTGCATCAGCGGGATCAGCTCGCGCGCGATGAACGGGAAGGTGACGAACACGGTCGCGAGCACGATGCCGGGCAGCGCGAACACGACCTGGATGCCGTGCGCCTTCAGCCAGGGACCGATGACCCCTTGCGCCCCGAAGACCAGGATGAAGACGAGCCCCGCGACGACCGGCGAGACCGAGAAGGGCAGGTCGATCAGCGTGATGAGCAGGCTCTTGCCGCGGAACTGGAACTTCGCGACCGCCCAGGCGGCCGCGATCCCGAAGACGAGGTTCAGCGGCACGGCGATCGCCGCGACGGTCAGAGTCAGGCCGATCGCCGCACGCGCATCCGGGTCGTCGAAGGCCGCACGGTAGAGCGACCAGCCGCCCCGCAAGGCTTCTATGAAGACTGCGAGGAGCGGCAGCACGAGGAAGAGAGCCAGGAAGGCGAGCGACACGAGGATGAGGAGCCGCCGCACCGATTGCGGCTCGGAGGTGACGGAGCCCGCCGGGCCCGCGGGATCGCCGGGCCGGCCCGGCTTGCGGCGCGCGAGGCTCTGCTTAAGCATGGCCGAAGCGTCTCCGGGCGAAGGCTTCCAGCAGGTTGATGACGAGAAGCGCCGAGAAGGCGAGCCCCAGCATGATGCTCGCGACCGCGGTCGCGCCCGCGTAATCGTATTCCTCGAGCTTGATGATGATGAGGAGCGGCGCGATCTCGGACACGTAGGGCAGGTTGCCGGCGATGAAGATGACGGAGCCGTACTCGCCGACGGCGCGCGCGAAGGCGAGCACGAACCCGGTCAGTAGGCCCGGCACGAGGGGCGGCAGTACGACGCGGAACACCGTCTCGGCCCGCGTGGCGCCGAGCGTCGCGGCCGCCTCCTCCAGCTCGCGGTCGATCTCGCCGATCAGCGGCTCGACCGTCCGGACCGCGAAGGGCAACGCCACGAAGACGAGCGCCACGAAGATGCCGAGCGGCGTGAACGCGATCTGCAACCCGAGCGGCTGGACGAGCGCGCCGATCCACCCGTTCGGCGCGTAGAGGGCGGCCAGTGCGATCCCCGCGACGGCGGTCGGGAGCGCGAAGGGCAGGTCGATCGCCGCGTCCACGAGCCGCCGGCCCGGGAAACGGTAGCGGGTCAGGATCCAGGCGATCATCAGGCCGAAGCACGAGGCGGTCAGCGCCGCCAGGAACGCGATGCCGAACGAGATTCGGAGCGCCGCCAGGATGCGCGGGTCCTGGGCGACCGCGAGGAAGCCCGCCCAGCCAAGGCCCGCCGCCCTGAAGACGAGCGCCGACAGCGGAAGCAGCACGACGATCCCCAGATAGACGAGCGTGTAGCCCATCGCTATCCCGAATCCCGGGAGCGCGCTCGGACGCGCCCAGCGCCGACGGGATCCACGCGACATGCGTCAGCGGCTCGTCCGTGTGACGCGTCGTGCCGGCGTATCAGGCCACCCGCCGATCTTGCCTCGTACCCTCACGTGCGCCCCCAAAATCGCGCTCTCATGTTGCGGCCAGATGCCCGCTTCGCCTTGCTCGACCCTCGGGCCGGGAGACGCCCCGCGTCAAGCTCGACCGTGCAGGCTGGCTGCGACGCCGGCCAACTGCGTTGGCAGGCGCACGGCCCGATGTTAAGCCGACGCCCCGCCCCGAACCGGACCAGCGCCTCATGCCGAACATCACCCTCGCGCAGGCCTCGACGATCGTCGAGGCGGCTCTCGCCAAGGCTCGCGAGATGAGTCTCGCGCCGATGACCGTGGTGGTGCTGGATCCGGGTGGCCACATGGTGGCGCTGAAGCGCGAGGACGGGTCGGGCATCCTTCGGGTCGAGGTCGCGGCCGGCAAGGCTTGGGGCGGGCTCGGCCTCGGCTCCGGCAGCCGCATGCTGGCCGATCGCGTGGCCTCGGGGGCGGCAGGCGCCGCCTTCGTGAACGCGATCGCGTCGTCGAGCGGTGGGCGCGTCGTGCCGGTGCCGGGCGGCGTGCTCGTCCGGCAGGGCGGAGAGGTGCTCGGCGCCGTCGGCGTCTCGGGCGACCTATCCGACAAGGACGAGGCTTGCGCGATGGCTGGGATCGCGGCCGCGGGTCTGGACGCGGATACGGGCGCGAAGCCTGCCTGACCGGCACGCCCAGATTGGGTCACCCTATCCGCGCACCACGTGAGTCGCCGCGTCGCGCAGGTGGCGGCACATTCGGGCCGTCGGGATGGATCGTGCGATCACGAAGGCTCCGGCGAGATGCGACGAAATCCAGGCGACCGCGCCCCGTGTTCGCATCCGGCTCGTCTGCCTTTCCTACCCCGACGCGGGTCATGCGGCCTTCGCCCGCTACGCGGTCAGGCGTGTGCGCCGAAGCCGGACGTTCCGTCGGCCATCTCGTCGAGGCGGCAGCACGCGGACGCCGCGATGCGCGCGAGACCGATGCGGCAGATCCGTCGGTGGACGCCCAAGCTGTGAGATCTCTCGCGGCGAGCGCCGCCTGAACCGGATCGTCGTGCCGCGAGGTCGGATGTCACGATGTTTCATTGGTTTTCCCGCCATCCTGCGATCATAATGTCCGGACACAGACCAGCGAGCCGGCATTTGCCGGGCTTCTATCCTCGTTCGACATCGTGGCCGGTGCACCGCCGGGCCCTGGGATCGTCATGCCGGTTGACCTCAAGAGTGAGCTGACCCGGCCGCTCGCGTTGATCCTCTCCGCACTTGCTGTGCTCGGCTGGATGCTGTTCGCTCTCTCGTCATGGTCCGCGGCGTCGACACAGAAGACGCAGCGCCTTCAGATCGTCGACCTGAGCGAGCGGACGGACAAGCTGTCGTCAGAACTTGCGCGCCAGGTGGAGATGTCGGGATCGCTGGCCGACCTTCAGACCAAGGTGGGTGCGACGCGCGAGGACCTCACCCGGTTCACCCAGACGCGCACCGACGTGCAGTCCGAACTTCAGGCCATGCAGCGCAACCTGACGAACGTGCGCCGCGAGATCGGCGACGCGGACCGCAACCTTCAGAACCAGTCGCAGAAGTTGTCGGACCTGCAACCGTCTGCCGAGACGGCCCCGGCGGAGGCCGACGCGCCCGCGGCGAAGGCCGGTCGCGGCTCTCGTGGCGGCCGTCGCTTCTCCAGGCGCGGGCGCTCGTCGCGCAGCTTCTCCGTCATCAGCCGGTCACGTTGACCCGCCGGAGGGCGGTCCAGAGCATGCTCGGACGTCCGCTGCCGCGTAAGGACATGCGTCGCTGGTGAGACGTCATGCGACTTTCCTCGAGAGCCACGAAGATCGGGGAGCCGGATCGGACCAAGGTCCGCCCGGCTCCCGTCCTCACGCCCGCATGTCGCCGCTGCCGGGGGGCGTGGCGACGGCGACGACCCGGGCGCGATCCTGAACCGGTCAGCGACCGGGCGTCGTCCGGGTAAACAGCCGCGCATCTGCGCCCACCATCTCGTCCAACGGCGAGTGGCTCGGGCCGAGGTCGGCCGTGATGAGAGCCGGACGTATGCTTGCTGCCAGCCTTCCCTGGGCCGCAAAGACGAGCGTGGAAACGAGCGCGCCACCGAGCACCACGAAGGTCAAGCCGCGCCGGAGCGCCAGGAGGTTGACGCGCCCGAGCGGCTCGCAGCTGAGACGGAGCGAGTCGGACGAGAGGACTTCTGAGCGGGATCGGTTCACGTCATCGTCTCCGTGGGAATATTGCCCACAGACGAGAAGGTATGTGTGAAGATTTCCCACGTCAAGCGGAAAAGCTGACGTAATGTATGATTGTGGGATTGTGTCCCACGTCGAACCGTCTAGGTTCGCGCGAATGTCCGGCGACGCGCACCAGCCTCCCGAGGGGAGCCGACTTCAGGCGCCGCTCGCGCGTTTGCTGCGCCCACTCGTGCGGCTGCTCGTACGCAGCGGCGTCACCTTCCCGGCCCTGACCGACCTCCTGCGCGAGCTCTACGTGAACGTCGCCGAGTACGACTTCGCGCTGCCCGGCAAGGAGCAGACCGACAGCCGCGTCAGCTTGCTGACGGGCATCCACCGCAAGGAGGTGCGCCGGCTGCGCGGGGCGGGCGCGCCGGTCACGGTCGTCCCGGTTGTGATCTCCCGCACGAGCCGCATCCTGGCGCGCTGGCTCGCCGCGCCCGAGTACTGCGACGGGGCCGGCCGGCCCCGATCCCTGCCGCGGCTCGGAGAGGCTCCATCCTTCGAGGCGCTGGTCGCGTCCGTGACCCGCGACGTGCGACCCCGCGCGGTGCTGGACGAGTGGCTCGACCGCGGGCTCGTGGCGCTCGATGGCGAGGGTCGCGTCGTCCTGGGTGAATCCGCCTACGTGCCGCGCGGCGGGGACGACCAGCAACTCTACTATCTCGGTCGCAACCTACACGACCACATCGCGGCAGCGGTCGCGAACGTGGAGGGCGAGACGCCGCGTTTTCTGGAGCGGGCCGTGCACTATGACGGCCTCTCGCAGGACCTCGCGAAGCGGCTGGAAGCGCGCTCGCGCGAGATCGCCACCGAGGCGCTCCAGAGCGCGAACCGCGAGGCGCATGCGGGGTGCGAGACGGACGAGCCGGGCGCGTGGCGCTGGAATTTCGGCGTCTACGTGTACGCGGAAGAGGTATTCGAGACGGGGTCCGGCGGGGCCGCCCCCGCGACGGGCCAGCCCGATCCGTGAGGCCGCCCCCCGTCACGCGACGCGCCTTCGGGCGCACGCTCGCCAGCCTCGCGGCACTCCTCACCGCGCCGGCTCTCGCGCAGGAGGACCCGCCGCGCGACCGCGGCATCGGCGGGACGGG
>CAHJXE010000065.1 GCA_903644085.1 Hyphomicrobiales bacterium | reverse complement strand
TCGTCGTCTTTCGAGTTCCGCATCTCGGGCCGCGGCGGCAAGGGCATAAGAGCGACCGATCCGACGAAGCTCGGCGAAATCGGCCATCTGGTGGCGGCCTTCCCGGTCGATATGTCGGACCAGATCATGCTGGTCTCCGACCGAGGCCAGCTCATCCGCGTGCCTGTCGACGGGATCCGTATCGTCAGCCGCGCCTCGAAGGGGGTGCGCGTCTTCAACACGGCAAATGGCGAGAAGGTGGTCTCCGTCGAGCATATCGAGGGCGACGACGCCATGTCGGATGGCGGCGACGAGGCGGGCCCGGTCGAGGCCTGAGCGCGCCGGGGTGGGTTGACGGATCGTTAACCGCATCGAACGGTCATCGGATCGTAAGCGTACGTTCAGAGTTCGGCGTCAGATTGATCGACGGTCGGCGCGTGGTTTCGATGAGTCCTGTCTTTGACGCCGTTCGATACTTGGGCGGCCTTTGCCGAGGCGTGCCTCCACGACGACCGTCGCATGGAGAGACAGGGCCACGTGGAAAGTGGCGCGGCACATCCTGGATCGTCCTGCTGATTGCCGTGGCGACGCTCGGGGTCCTCGCCGTATCGGTCCTGACACTCAAGGCGATGCACGACGATGCTTGGTGGCGCGCGGAGAGAAATGCGCAAAACATCCTGCACCTCATCCATCAAGACGCGGCACGCAATCTCGAGTTGCTCGATCTCTCGCTCGAGGCGGTCAGCGTGGGACTTTCGCTGCCCGGCTTGGCCGAACTGTCACCGGACCTTCGCCATGCCGTGCTCTTCGATCGCGGGACGACCGCGCGATATCTCGGGACGATCAGAGCGTTGGACGAGAGAGGACGGATCCTAGCCGAATCCCGAGCCGGTACCGCGTCCGGCTCCGATTACGCGAAGAGGGACTATTTCCAGCATCATCGACTCGTGAACGACGACCGTTTGTTCGTGAGCGCTCCGTTCGCGTCCAATCGGACCGGCGAATGGTCGATCGCGATCAGCCGCCGTCTCTCCAAACCGGACGGATCGTTCGGCGGGGTCGTGGTCGGAACGTTGCGGCTCGACTACTTCCACGACCTGTTCTCACGGATCGAGATCGGTCCGCGTGACGCCATCAGCCTCGTTCGCGTGGACGGCACTTTTCTCATGCGCCAGCCCTTCTTGCCCACGGAGATCGGGCGCTCCGTCGCGACATCGCCCATCTTCCGGAACTTGGTCGAGGCCAGGTCGGGAGCGTTCGTGGCCCATGCGACGACCGATCATGTCGAGCGGGCCTACACGTTCACGCGTGTCGGTGATTACCCCCTCATCGCGAGTGTGGCGATGTCGGTCGACGACATCTTCGCCGCATGGATGCAGCGCGCGATAGTCATCGGGCCGATCGTTCTCGTGCTGTGCCTTCTCACGACCTTGCTCACGGCCATGCTGCATCGCGAACTGGGCAGGCGGGCGACGGCCGAGGCTCAGGTGACCGCGGCGAACGCGGAGCTCTCGCGGCTGGCGGTCACGGATCCGCTGACCGGACTCGCCAACCGTCGTCTCTTCGACGCCATGCTCAGCCGGGAGTGGCGCCGTTGCGCGCGTACCGGTTGCTCCGTCTCGCTCCTCATGATCGATGCCGACAACTTCAAGGCGTATAACGACCTTTACGGCCATCAGGCAGGCGACCGCGTGCTGAAAGCCGTCGCGGACCGGTTTGTCTCGAGTATCAGGCCGTCGCGGGACCTCGTCTGCCGTGTCGGTGGCGAGGAGTTCGCGATTCTATTGCCGCAGACGAGCGAGGTGCAAGCGATGCAACTCGCCGAGGCGATCCGCCGCTCGGTTGAGGACGCCGCGATACCTCATCGAGGCCGGCCGAAGGGCCGCGTCACCGTCACTATCGGGGTCGCGCAGTCGAGACCCTCGGACGGCACGACGAAGTCGGCCTTCATCGAGGCGGCCGATCGGGCGTTGTACGAGGGCAAGGCGGGAGGCCGCAATCGGGTGCGGTCGGCTGGTGCCGCACCGGCTTTCCGGCCGTCCGGGATCGCGACCGATCGCGCCGCGTGACGAGCACGCGCCGGGGAACTGGCGCGTTCGCTCAAGTCGGTCTACCGCGAGCGCGCGGCATGCCCCGGTGCCGGCAGGAACGGCGCGGGATGGCAGATGACGGAACGTCCGGGTCGAGCAGCCAGCGTTCTGACGAAAGCCAAGCAGCGGGTGGGACTCTGCTACAGGCGGTCACGGCCGGGATGCTGGTCGCGATCGTCGGGTTTGCCTCGACTTTCGCGATCGTGCTCCAGGCCTACAAGGCGATGGGCGCCACCTCCGCCGAGGCAGCGTCGGGACTGCTCGCAGTCCTCGTCGCGACCGGCGTCCTGGCGTTCGGGCTCAGTGTCTGGACCCGGATGCCGATCAGTATCGCGTGGTCAATGCCGGGCGCAGCCCTGCTCATCGCGACCGGGCCGAAGGCGGGCGGCTATCCGGTGGCGACGGGTGCGTATCTCGTGGCGGCCGGGCTCGTGGTCGTGGCGGGGCTCTGGCGACCGTTCGGGCGCGCCGTCTCCGCCATCCCGATCAGCCTCGCGAGCGCGATGCTCGCCGGACTGCTTCTCGACCTGTGTCTCGCGCCGGTCCGCGCCGTCTCGGCGGAGCCTGCCCTGGCGCTGCCCATCGTGCTCGTCTGGGCCGTGACGTGGCGCCTCGCCCGGACTTACGCGGTCCCGGTGGCGGTCGTGGTGACCGGGATCGTGATCGCACTGGCCACGCCTCTGCCGGCGGGCGTCCTGTCGGACACCATGCCGCGATTCGTTTTCGTGCCGCCCATCTTCACGTTCGAGGCGGCGATCGGGCTCGCGGTGCCGCTCTTTATCGTCACCATGGCATCGCAGAACGTACCGGGCCTCGCGGTTCTGGGCGCGAACGGCTATCGCCCGCCTGTCGGCGCGATTTTCGTGGCGACAGGTTTCGCGAGTGGCTTCACGGCGCTCGCCGGCGGCCATTCGATCAATCTCGCGGCGATCACGGCCGCGCTCTGCGCCGGGCCGGAGGCCCACCCCGATCCCGCCCGGCGCTGGATCGCCGCCGCGACATCCGGGTTCTTCTACATTCTCCTGGGACTTGGGGCGGGCGTTGCAGCGGCCTTCGTGGCCGCCTCGCCGCCGGTCCTCATTCAGGCGGCCGCGGGTCTTGCGTTGCTCGGCAGTCTCGGCGGGGCTCTCCAGACGGCGCTCGTACGCGAAGACCACCGGCTTCCCGCGATCATCACCTTCGTGACGAGTGCGTCCGGTGCGGCCTTCGCGGGGATCGGCGCGGCTTTCTGGGGCCTCATGGCGGGTGGCGCGATGATGCTCCTCGTCAAGCCTAAGCGACACCGGTTCGTTCGTTAGTCGCGAATGTACGATTTTAAACCTTAGCAGCGGAACGAGAGTCGAAACGATCCATTGATGAGGCGGCTGCGGCTAGAATGTGCACTGGAGATCATCGTGAAAATACTTAGACATACCGTCGTAGCTGCGTGCCTGAGCCTTGGGATGATAGGAGTTTCTCAGGTCTCTGCCGCTCCGATGTCTCCCGTCGGTGTCGCTCAACCTGACACGGGCATCGATAGTGTCCGGATGATGAGGCGGCACCGCATGATGCGCGGCCGCATGATGCGCCGCGGCAGCGAGGCCAGCCAGGGCAAT
This sequence comes from Hyphomicrobiales bacterium, assembly GCA_903644085.1. Taxonomy (GTDB): domain Bacteria; phylum Pseudomonadota; class Alphaproteobacteria; order Rhizobiales; family Beijerinckiaceae; genus Enterovirga. The sequence continues at coordinate 9,356 of CAHJXE010000065.1, read as the reverse complement.
GCGCGCGATCCGTCGCGATCGCCGATGCAGCAGAACCGCGGCAACACGTCGGGCGGCCCTCGCCGCTGAGAACATCGAACCGGGTGGGCGCGTCCACCCGGTTCGCGCGTCCACCAGGTTCGGACGTGTATGGCCCTTCAGCCACGTCCACGTCGATCGACGTGGCGAGTCGCGCTTAATCGGTCACGGCGCGCCTGCGAGAACGCGAGCGATCGTCGCCCGGACTTCGGCAAGCGAGAAGGGCTTCGTCAGGACGTCTTCGACGATCGCGTCGAGGTTGCGGGCGCGCTCCCGCTGCTCCGCAAAGCCGGTCATCAGCACGATGAGAAGGTTCGGATATTCCGCCTTTGCGGCGAGCGCCAGCGCGATGCCGTCCATGATCGGCATACGGATGTCGGTCAGCACGAGGTCGAACGCGCCTTCCGCGTCGGCGAGCGTGTCCATGGCGTCACCGCCATCGATCGCCGTCGTGACCGAGTGCCCATCGAGCGCGAGACCGCGCTTCAGGAACGCGCGCAAGGGCTCCTCGTCGTCCACAAGCAGGATCCGGGCCATTGTCAGGCCCCGTCGAACAGGTCGGCTTCCCCGTCATGGGGTTTGACGACTCCGACGAAGGGAAGCTGGCGGAACGTGTGGGCGACGTCCATGCCATAGCCCACGACGAACAGGTCGGGGCAGTTGAAGCCGACGAAGTCGGCCTCGATCTCGACGGCGCGCTTGCCGGCCTTCTCCAGCAGGACTGCCACGAACACCCGTCGCGCGCCGCGCGCCGCGAGGAGGTCTTTGGCGAAGACGAGGGTGCGTCCGGATTCGAGAATGTCGTCCACGAGAAGCACGTCCCGGCCCGCGACGTCGCTCTCCACGTCGCGGTGGATCGTGACCGTGCCGGACGACACCATGCCGCTTCGGTAACTGGACAGGTGGATGAACTCGACCTGCGGCGCGAGGCCGACCCGGTGCAGCGCCCGGATGAGATCGGCCGCGAACATGAAGCTGCCCTTCAACACCGCTACGACCAGGAGGTCGCCGGAGGTCTCCTTCGCGATCGCGGCCGCCATCTCCTGGTTGCGCTGAGCGATCGCGGCCTCCTCGAAGAGGACCTGCACGCGGTAATTCGGCTTCATCTGGTGAGACTTGGGTGTTTCCTCACCGGGACGCAACGGCCGCGCCATGAGGGTCCGTCTTGAACGTCACCGCGACGCGCCGCCCCTCCGGGGGCGGAGAGGCGAGCCGGATCCGAAACGGTATCGTCTCCGCGGGTCCGAGGTCGGAGCGTGGCGGTCGGGTCGACCAGGCATAGAGGAGTTCGCCCGCGCTGCCCTCGACCGTGACCTGGATCGGCGGCACGGTGAGCGGGTGAGCGCCATGATTGGCGACGGCGCCCTCTACGATCAGCACACGTTTCGCGTCCTCCTCCGTGAAGCCCGACCTCACGTCCGTGAGATCGAGGCCCACGAGATTCACGGGCAAACCGATCGCCGAGAAGACCCGCGCGCTCTCCGGCGCGGCGCGCACGATCGGTGCGCGCAGCGCGACGGCCGCCGGCAGCGTCAGGACGAGCAGTGCCGCGAGCGCATTCGTACCCTGGCGCACGATCCACGATTTGCGCGACTGGCGTATTCCCGGCTTTCGCGGGGTCGGACGCCGCACGGTGCCCCGTTGCTCGACGACCGGCGCGATGGCCGGCGCGACCGATTCGTCGAGCGAGACGAGGCTCGACACCGATGCTGGCGTCGTCAGATCGGCGATCGGAAGCGACACGAACCACGTTTCGCGGCATTGCGAACAGCGCACAGTGCGTCCAGCCTTGCCGACGCGGCTCTCGTCGATCGTGTAAGCGGCGGCGCAGGCGGGACAGGTGATGAGCATGGTACGGCGATCGGGCGCGAGAACCCCGTTCTTGTGGTGGGCCGGCATGGTTAACGCTCGGTGAACGCGGTCGTGGTCGGCGAGCCCGTCGTGGCGTTCGATGGGGTCGGCATGCGGTTCGGCCGTGGGCCTGAGATCCTGCGCGATGTGAGCTTCGCGATCGAACCGCGCTCGTTCCAGTTCCTCACGGGCCCATCGGGCGCCGGCAAGACGACCCTCCTCCGCCTGGTCCTCGCGGCTCTCCGCCCGACGCGCGGCCACATCCGCCTGTTCGGGCAGGGGGCCTCGCGGATCTCGGGCGGCGCGCTCACCGACGTCCGACGCCGGACCGGCATCGTGTTTCAGGATTTCCGCCTGCTAGACCATCTCAGCGTCTACCAGAACGTCGCGCTTCCGCTCGTCGTGCGGGGGCGCGACGAGGCCGGTTACCGGGCGGAGGTGATTGAATTGCTGCAATGGGTCGGGCTCGGCGGGCAACTCGACCGATTGCCGCCCATCCTTTCGGGCGGCGAGAAGCAGCGCGTCGCCATCGCACGCGCGCTGATCGCCCGACCCGAACTGATCCTTGCCGACGAGCCGACCGGGAACGTCGATCCGCATCTGGCGGAGCGCCTCCTGCATCTCTTCATCGAGTTGAACCGGCTCGGCACTTCGGTGGTGATCGCGACCCACGATCTCGCGCTCATGGACCAGGTCGAAGCGCGCCGTCTGATCCTGTCCGACGGCCTCCTCTTCGTGGACGAGGGCGCGTCGTGAGCGCGCTACGGCCCGGTCTCGTGCCGGCCGACGACGCGGCGGCGCGCTCCTTCGCGGGCATCATGGCAATCCTCGCGTTCCTGGCGGCGCTCGCCGCGGCCGCCGCCGTGAGCCTCTCCGCGACCGCGGCCGATTGGGGTGCCGCGCTGGCGCAAGAGGTCACGTTGCAGGTCCTGCCGCGGACGGGGCGGGATCTCGAACAGGACGTGGCGCGCGCGGCCGCCCTGGCACGCGCCACGTCGGGCGTCGCGTCCGCGACCGTGCTGTCACGGCGCGAGACCGACTCGCTGCTCGAGCCCTGGTTCGGCCAGGGTCTCGACATCGGCGACCTGCCTGCCCCACGTCTCGTCGTCGTCAGGCTCGGGGCGGCCAGATCTGCCGATCTGACGGGTTTGCGGGAGAAGCTCGTGACCGAACTCCCATTCGCCCGGCTCGACGATCATTCGGGCTGGATCGCGTCCCTGGTCGGTTCGGCCCGTGTCCTCGTGTGGGGCGCCTTCGCGCTGGTTGTCCTCGTGATGGGCGCGGCCCTGCTCGCCACGACCTTCGCGACCCGCGGCGCACTCGCGGCGAATCGCCGGACCGTCGAGGTGCTTCACTGGGTGGGAGCCGACGATCGCTTCATCGCGCGTGCCTTCGCGTTCCGCTTCGCCCGTCTCGGGCTCGCGGGCTCGGCCGTCGGCGGCTTGGCGGCCGCATGTGTCGCAGCCGCGATCATCCCGGCTATCCGGGCCACGGATGCCGGCCTGCGGGACGGGGGATCGTTGACTGGTGTGTCGCTGGTCGGATGGACGGGGCTCGCGTCGATCGCGGTGGTCGTGGTGGCGCTCGCGCTCGCGTCGGGCCTCGCCTCGCATTCGAGCGTGAGCCGCCTCCTGCGCGACAGCCGGCGCACGTGACGCCGGATCGAAGCGCCTGCCTGGCGGTGGCGTACGCCGAAGGCGCGGCTTACACGTCACCTATGGCGGGGGTGTCCGCCGGATGCCGCGCATGCTGATCCTACGCTCGATCCTGTTCAACGTCGTCTTCTACCTGCACCTAGTTATCTGGCTCATCATCGCGCTGCCAACTTTCGCCATGCCGCGCTGGGGTATCATCTGGGTCGCGCAGACCTGGGGCCGGTCGAGCGTCTGGCTCATGGGTGTCGTCGCCGGGGCACGGGCCGAGTATCGGGGTCTCGAGCACATCCCGCCCGGCGGCCTGCTCGTCGCCGCGAAGCACCAGTCGTTCTGGGAGACCTTCGCGCTCCTGCGGTTCTTCGACGACCCGTGCTACGTTCTGAAGCAGGAACTCACCTATATCCCGATGTTCGGGTGGCTTCTCGTCAAGGCCGGGATGATCCCGGTCGATCGCCGCGCGGGAGGCTCGGCCATCACCGGCATGAACCGGCGCGCTGTCGCGGCCGTGAAGGCCGGCCGCCAGCTCCTGATCTTCCCGGAGGGTACGCGCCGGCCGCCCGGCGCCGAGCCCGCGTATCGCACGGGCGTCGCCCATCTCTACCGCAATCTCGGCGTGGCCTGCCTACCCGTCGCTCTGAATTCGGGATCCTTCTGGCCCCGGCGCAGCTTCCTGCGCCGGCCCGGCACCATCGTGGTCGAGTTCCTGGAGCCTATCCCCGCCGGGCTCGACCGTGCGGCCTTCTCGAAGCTCATGCAGAGCCGCATCGAGACCGCATCGACGCGCCTGTTGATGGAGGCCCGCGCGCAATCGATGGGGACAGATCTCCGGACCTGACTAGGAATCGTTGACTCGCGAAACGCGTCTCCGTATTGAGAACAGATGAGGAACATCAAATTCTCATCCTGGTCGAATTCGATGTGCGTGACGCGCGATCCAACATCCAGCGTGATCCGTGAAGAGCGTCTGCGTTCGACGGTCGGCTTGCGTGAACCCGACGTGCTGAGCTCGTGGCGCGGTCGTTCGGGGCGGCGCTACGTGGTGGGCGTACAGCCGCTCGCCGAGACGGACGTGTCCGAGGTGACGGACACCGTCGTGATCGCGGTGCAGCGGTCGGGCGACGGCACAGCGGCTGTGGTGGACGTCGCGATGGCTGGGGACGAGATGCCGCCCCGTGCTCGGCTGGGCTGGCTTTCATCCATGCGGGCGCGAGGCGCCACGGAGGTCCATGTCCACCGTCTGGCCGACAGCGAGGCCGAGCGTCAGGCCGTGTTCGCCGACCTCGTGTCGCCGGCTGCGTGAGCGAGGCGTGACGCGATCGCGGCGAGGATCGGGTCGCTCACCCCGATCTCGATCAGGTGCTGGTGGGTCGCGCGGACGTAATCGGGGTTGGCGCCCGAGATGCCGACGCCCTGGTTGACGAGGCGCAGCAGGTCCTCGGTCGGGAGACGTCCCGCATATTGCGCGTGGGCGCGGTCCGCCACGTAGGTTACGGCCCTGACGGACGCGCCCGTCGCGAGGCGCACGGTGACGCGACGCTCGAGGTAGACCGAGGTCGCCTGCTCGCGCGCGCGCAGATACGTGATGGTCTCCGCGGACGCCTCGTGAGGCACACGGAACGCGACCCCGCGGCAACGCCCACCTCGGTCGAGGCCGAGCACCAGACCCGGCATCTCCGGCGTGCCCCGGTGGACATGCGAGAAGATGCAGAGCGAGCGGTGATAGCCGTGCAGATGCGCGAGGTGGCGTTCCGTATGCGCGAAGCCCGGCCGCCACATCAGCGACCCGTAGCCGAACACCCACAGATCCTCGTCGGGTAACGTCATCGCGACCGCGTCGCCCTCGTCTTCGCCACGATGGGGCGCTACCAGCGCGGACGGATCGGTTCAACGGAGAAAGCGCGTGTCGGTCGAAGCCCTGAAGCCGCGCCGGCCGTCGCGCTGGCGGCTCTACGCGCCCTATATCCTGCTCGCCCTCGTGGCGATCGGCTGGAGCGTCGCGTGGTTCGTGATCCGGGGCCGGGTCGTCGGCGGGCTCGACGAGTGGGTGGCGGCCGAGGCCGAGCAGGGCCGGCGCTGGACCTGCGCGGACCGGCAGGTCGGCGGGTACCCGTTCCGCATCGAGATCGTGTGCGCCACCCTGTCGTTGGAGCGGCCCGACGTCAGCGCGACGCTCGGACGCGTCCTCGTGGCGGCCCAGATCTACAACCCGAACCACATCATCGCGCAGGCCGCGTCCCCGCTCCATGTCGTGGCCGGAGCGCGGACCATCGATTCGGTCTGGAAGCTGCTCCAGACGAGCGTCGTGCTGGAGGGCGGCCGGTTCGCCCGCACGGCGGTCGTCCTCGACGATCCGACGGTTCACGCGACGGCGCCGGACATCGCGCCGCTCGACCTGTCGTCGCGCCACCTCGAGGTCCACGTGCGGCCGGACCCCGCCGATCGGTCCGCCTTCGACGGGGCGGTCAGCACGGTCGCCGCGAAGGTGCCGGGCCTCGACGAACTCGTCGGCGGCACGGAGGCGGCGGATCTCGACCTCCGGGTCCTCGTCACCCAGGCGAACGACCTGCCGGCGCGCCCGATTTGGAGCGAGCTCGAACGCTGGCGGATCTCCGGCGGCCAGCTCGGCCTCACGCGATTTGGCATGACGAAGGGCACGCGTCGGATCGAGGCCGCCGGAACGTTCACCATCGACGAACTGCACCGGCCACAAGGCGAGGTGAACGTCTCGGCGCTCGGTCTCGAAGGCCTGCTCGGGCGCTACGCGGGCGACAAGTCGCTGCTCGCGGGCGGCGGCCTTCTGGGGGCGCTGCTCGGCGGCCGCTCGGCGGTCCGGCAGGACCCCGCGCCCGCGGACCCCAAGGTGCCGGCGCTGAAGCCGCTCCCGCCGTTCCGGCTCGACGGCGGCCGGCTGTTCCTCGGGCCCTTCACGGTCCCGGGCATCCGCATCCCGCCGCTCTACTGAGTGCCGTCCCGACGCCGGCCGAAATCCGGCTCCGGCGTCTCCTGGCCCTGCGAGATGATGCCCCGGCGGATGGCGCGGGTGCGGGTGAACAGATCGAAGAGCGCGTCGCCGTCGCCCCACCGGATGGCGCGCGAGAGCACCGCGATATCCTCGTTCAGCCGCCCCAGCATCTCCAGCACGGCGCCCTTGTTGTGCAGGAAGATGTCGCGCCACATCGTGGGATCGGAGGCCGCGATGCGGGTGAAATCGCGAAAGCCGCCGGCCGAGAACTTGATGACCTCGCCCTGCGTCACCGTCTCGAGGTCGGCCGCGGTCCCGACGATGTTGTAGGCGATGAGGTGCGGCACGTGGCTCGTGATCGCGAGCACGAGGTCGTGGTGGTGCGCCTCCATGGTCTCGACGTCCGCCCCCATGGCGCTCCAGACCGCGCGCACGAGCTCGATCGCCGCCGGGTCCGTCCCGTCCGGCGGCGTCAGGATGCACCAGCGGCCCCGGAACAGCGTCGCGAACCCGGCGTCCGGCCCGGAATATTCGGTGCCGGCGACCGGGTGCGCGGGCACGAGGTGCACGCCGGCCGGGAGGTGCGGCGCGACCTGCTCGATCATCGAGGCCTTGACCGAGCCCGTGTCGGACACGATCGCGCCGGGCTTCAGGGCCGGCCCGACCATCTTCGCGACGGCCGCGAAGGCGCCGACCGGGACCGCGAGCACGACGAGGTCGGCTTGGGCAACGCCCGCCGCGAGATCGCTGGTCGCCTCGTCCGCGATCCCGAGTTCGACCACGCGCGCGACGACGGCCGGGTCGCGGTCGATCGCCACGATCCGCCGCGCCAGACCTGCGGCACGCGCCGCGCGCGCGATCGAGGAGCCGACGAGCCCGAGCCCGACGAGCGCCAGCGTGTCGACGAGCGGTGCGGCGAGCTTGGGGCCCGGCGCACCGCCGGCGTCAGCCATGCCGGCCGGCCGACATGAATTCGGCCAGGGCCGCGATCACGAGCGCGTTCGCCTCGGACGAGCCGATCGTCATCCGCAGCGCGTTCGGGAGGCCGTAGGCCGCGACGGCGCGCAACACGAGGCCGCGGCGGCACAGGAACTCGTCCGCCTCGCGGGCAGTCCGCCCGGGCGTATCGGGAAAGTGGATCAGCACGAAGTTGCCGACGCTGGGCGTCACGGTGAGCCCCATCCCGGCGAAGGCTTCGGTGAGGCGCGGCAGCCATTCGTCGTTATGCGCCAGCGCCGCCGCGACATGCGCGTCGTCCGCGATGGCGGCCGCCCCGGCGGCGATCGCGGGCGCGTTAACGTTGAACGGCCCCCGGATGCGGTTCAGCGCGTCCACGATCGCGGCCGGGCCGACGAGCCAGCCGAGCCGCAGCGCCGCGAGCCCGTGGATCTTCGAGAAGGTGCGTACCATCACGACGTTGTCGCCGGTCAGCGCGAGTTCGAGCCCTGACGCGTAGTCGTTGCGCCGCACGTATTCCGCGTAGGCGGCGTCGAGGACGAGGAGAACGTGCGGCGGCAGGGCGCCGTGCAGCCGGCGGACTTCGTCGAAGGGCAGGTAGGTCCCGGTCGGGTTGTTGGGGTTCGCCAGGAAGATGATCTTCGTGCGGTCGGTCACCTTGGCGAGGATCGCATCGACCGAGGCCGTGAGATCCGTCTCCTCGGCCACGACCGGGACGCCGCCCGCCGCCCGGATGTTGATCTCGTAGACGAGGAATCCGTGCCGGCTGTAGATGCCCTCGTCGCCCGGTCCCATGAAGGCGTTCGTCAGGAGCGAGAGCAGCTCGTCCGAGCCCGTGCCGCACACGATCCGGGCGGGGTCGATCCCGTACTTCTGGCCGATCGCCGTGCGGAGCGCCGTCGCGCCGCCGTCCGGATAGATCTCCAGGCTGTCCGCCGCGTCCCGGAATGCCGCGACCGCGGCAGGCGAGGGACCGAGCGGGGTCTCGTTCGAGGAGAGCTTGTAGACCTTGGCGACGCCTTCGACGTGATGCCGGCCGCCCACATACGCCTCGATATCGAGCACGCCGGCTCGCGGCAAAGGGACATCTGGTCGCGAGATCGCGGCTTGGCTCGGCATGGTCTGAACCGTTCGAAGGGAAGAGACGGCGTCCTACCCCAACGCCGCCCGCATTTCACGCGCAAACGGCGAGGCGGCGCGTTGCGTCCCGTGCGGGTTGCGGCGCGTGGTCGGGCATGCGACGGCCGCCGGGCGGGTGGGACCCGCGGGAGGGAGTGCGAAGGTGAAGCGGTTCTGGCCGCGGACCGACTGGAGCGGCCCTCTCGTACGGGCGGTCTGCGCACTCGGCGTCACGCAGATCATCGGCTGGGGCACGACCTTCTACCTGCCGGCCATCCTGTCGCGCGAGATGGTGGCCGGGACCGGGCTCTCCCCCGAATTCGTATTCGGCGGCGTCACGATCATGCTGCTCGTCGGCGCTGCCGTCGCGGCCCCGATCGGACGCCGGCTGAAGGCGGACGGTACGCGGCCGTGGATGATGTTCGGTTCGGCGCTGATCGGCCTGGGCCTCGTCGTCCTGTCGGCGGCGCGGGGACCCGTCGTCTACACGCTCGGCTGGGTCGTGATCGGCGTCGCGGTCCCGATGGCGCTCATGCAGGCGGGCTCGACCTCCATCATCCAGGTCGACCCGTCCCGCGCGCGGCGCGGCATCACGGTCCTGTTCCTGTTCAGCGGCCTGTCCTCGACGGCCTGCTGGCCGCTGCTGATCTGGCTGCAAAACTGGCTTGGCTGGCGGGGCACGTGCCTCGTTGCGGCCGGCCTGCATGTCGGCCTATGCCTGCCGCTGCACGCCCTCGGTCTGCCGTCGCGGCGGCGCGCACGGCTCGCGAGCGCGGCGGGTCCCGATCCCGGCG
>CAHJXE010000064.1 GCA_903644085.1 Hyphomicrobiales bacterium | reverse complement strand
TCTCCGCGATGGCGCAGGGGATCGGCTACGTGCTGGCGGCGGCGGGCCCGCTTCTCGTCGGCCTCGTCCATCGCCGCGACGCGGCGCTCGGACCCGTGGCGATCCTCATCTCGACGATCGGCCTCGTGGCCGCTCTCGCGGCGTTCGGTGCCGGGCGCGCCCGACTCGTGCGCGCGATCTGAACGCGTCAGGCCGGCAGGCGCACCGTCGCGCGCAGGCCGCCCAGCGGCGAGGTGCCGAGCACGATGTCTCCCCCGTGCGAGCGCGCGATGTCGCGCGCGATCGCGAGCCCGAGGCCCGATCCGCCCTCGTCCTGGTTGCGCGCCTCGTCCAGCCGCACGAAAGGCTTGAACACTTCCTCGCGCGCCTCGGGGGTGATCCCGGGACCGTCGTCGTCGACGTTGACGACGAGCCAGCGCGTCTCGTGGCTGGCCGAGATGGCGATCCGGTCGCCGTGCCGGGCGGCGTTCGACAGGAGGTTGAACATGAGCCGCCGGAAGGCGTCGGCCCGCACCGTGACCATCGGGTCCCCGGCGATGTCGACGCTCGTCTGGTGGCCGGAGCGCTCCGCATCGCCCTTGAGCTCGGCGAGCAGGGCCGCGAGGTCGCTCGCGACCGCGGGCTCGCCGAGATCGCCCCGCGCGAAGGCGAGATAGCCCTCGAGCATGCGGCCCATCTCGTCGACGTCGCGCTTGAGGTCGTCGACATCCGACGTCTGGTCGATGAGCGCCAGCGAGAGCCGGAACCGGGTCAGGATCGTGCGCAGGTCATGGCTCACCCCGTTCAGCATGGTGGTGCGCTGGTCGATGGCGCGCTCGATCCGCCGCTTCATCTCGATGAAGGCGTGCCCGGCCTGCCTGACCTCGCGCGCCCCACGCGGGCGGAACTCGATCTCGCGCCCGCGCCCGAAATCCTCGGCCGCCGTCGCGAGCCGCTGGATCGGGCGGATCTGGTTGCGCAGGAACAGGATCGCGACGCCGAGCAGGATCAGCGAGGTGCCGACCATCCACAGCAGGAAGATGTGCGAATTCGACGCGTAGGCCTGGCTGCGCCGCGCCGTCACCCGCAGCACCCCGTCCTTCATGAGCACGCGGATCTCGATCCAATTCGATCGCCCGACCGTGTCGATCCAGAACGGGAGCCCGATCTGCCGCGTGATCTCGTCCGACAACGCCTCGTCGAGGAGGGAGAAGAACGGCTTCGGCCCGGGCGCCGGCAGCCGCGCGCCCGGCATGAACTGGACGTCGAGCGCGAGGCGCTCGGCCGCGATCCGCGAGAGCGTGTCGCCCGCGGGATCGTCCGTGAAGGTCTCGTGCAGGTCGATCAGCGCCGCGATGTCGGACGTCACGGCCGCCGAGAGCCGCTGAGTGACGAGTTGCCAGTGTCGCTCCATGAACACGTAGGCGATCACCGACTGGAGCAGGACGACCGGCGTGATGATGATGATGAGGGAGCGCGGGTAGAGCCCCTTCGGCATCACGCCGGAGATGGCGCGCGCGATCCGACGCGGCAGCGATCGGGTGGCCGATTTGGGGACGAGCGCGACCTCAGCCATCGACGGCCAACCGATAGCCGACGCCGCGCACCGTCTGGACGAAACCCGGATTGGCGGGGTCCTGTTCGATCTTGCGGCGCAGCCGGTTCATCTGGACGTCGACGGCCCGCTCGGTCGGTCCGCTGTCGGGGCCTCCGGAGAGTTCTTCGCGCGAGACCTCGCCGCCGGCTCGATGTCCGAGGATCGTCAGGATCTCACGTTCGCGCTCCGTGATGCGGATCAGTTCCCCGTCGCGGCGCAGTTCGCCGCGATCGAGCCGGAAGGTGAAAGGCCCGAACTTGACGGCGTCGCTCGGCGGCGCGGCGCGGGGCGGGGCGGCCCTGCGTTTCAGCAGGTTTGCGAGCCGCAGGATCAGTTCGCGCGGATCGAAGGGCTTGGCAAGGTAATCGTCCGCCCCGATCTCGAGACCCTTGACCCTGTCGGACGGGTCCGAGCGCGCGGTCAGCATGAGGACGGGCACGTCGGAGGAGACCCGCAAGCCCCGCATGAACTCGAAGCCGGTCTCGCCGGGCATCATCACGTCGAGCACGAGCGCGTCGAACACGACGCTGCCACCCTTGGCGCGCGCCTCGACCGCGCTCGCAGCCGTGGTCACGCGGTAGCCGTTCTCGCCCAGGAAGCGCGACAGGAGGTCGCGAAGCCGTCGGTCGTCGTCCACGACCAGGATGTGCGGCGCGTGATCCGCCGGTTCGCCCGAAACGCTCATGGGTCCAGTGTAGCGCGGGAGAATGTCCGGCGCATCATCGCGCGGGCGCCCGATGGCGGCGGCGCGTTTGGGCAGGACGGGCGCGTTCGGGCAGGACGGGCGCGTTCGGGCAGGGCCACTCTGCCATGCGTCGGCCTCGTTGACAGGCCGAAGCGGCCCCCATAGGCGTCGAACCGCGAGCCGCGGCGAGAGCCGGACGTCGGAGCCGGACCACGGACCCACGCGGACTTGGCGCCGAGGAGACTGCGATGAGCGTGCTGCCCTTCGATCAACGCGACGGCTGGATCTGGTTCGACGGCGCGCTCGTGCCGTGGCAGGACGCCAAGCTCCACGTACTCTCGCACGGCCTGCATTACGCGTCCTCGGTCTTCGAGGGCGAACGGGCCTACGGCGGGGCGATCTTCAAGTCGACGCAGCATTCCGAGCGCTTCCGGCGCTCGGCCGAGCTCCTCGACTTCACGATTCCCTACTCGGTCGCCGAGCTCGATGCCGCCAAGGCGATGGTGGTGGCGAAGAACGGCATCCCGGACGTCTATGTCCGGCCGGTCGCCTGGCGCGGCTCGGAGATGATGGCGGTCGCGGCCCAGGACGCGACCGTGCACGTGGCGATCGCCACCTGGGCGTGGCCCAGCATGTTCGACGTCGAACAGAAGATGAAGGGCATCCGGCTCGACATCGCGGACTGGCGCCGGCCCGATCCCAAGACCGCTCCCTCCGCGTCCAAGGCGGCCGGCCTCTACATGATCGCCACGATGTCGAAACATGCGGCCGAGCGGAAGGGCTACGCGGACGCCCTCATGCTGGACTGGCAGGGCCGCGTCGCGGAGTGCACGGGCGCGAACGTGTTCTTCACGCGCGACGGCGCGCTGCACACCCCGATCGCGGATTGCTTCCTCGACGGGCTCACGCGTCAGACCGTCATCGAGCTGGCGCACCATCGCGGCATCGAGGTGGTGGAGCGGCGCATCATGCCGGACGAGCTCGGCTCGTTCAACGAGTGCTTCATCTGCGGCACGGGCGCGGAGGTGACGCCGGTCTCCGAGATCGGCCCGCACACCTACCGGCCGGGCAATCTCTCGCGCACGCTGGTGGAGGATTACTCGGCCGCCGTGCAGCCGATCGCGAAGGCGGCGTAGGCCCGACCGACGGCGGCGTGGCCTCAAGGAGGCGACGTCGGCCCCAAGAGCTTGTGGAGAACCCCGGAATCGCGACCTTTCCGGGGAACACGGCCGCGAGCCGGCGCGTTCTTGCCTGAGAACATTTCAGGAACGACAACATGGCTACCGCACGCAAGACGGATCATCATCCCGAGCACGCCGACAACCCGAAGCTCGATCCCGAGACGGCGGGTCCGTCGAACCAGATCAAGGACCCGAACGACTGGGTCACCGGCCACGAGCCGATGACCGGCGCGCAGGCCTCCTATCTGAAGACGCTTTCCGAGCAGGTTCACGATCCGGACGCCTACGATCCGGAGATCGACAAGGCGGAAGCCTCCAAGCGCATCGACCATCTCAAGCACGAGACCGGACACTGACGCGCGCGTGAGCCGAAGGTCGCAGGCCTCATCCGGCGGGGCCGCGCGCCTCGCCCTTGAGTGTGGGTCGGAAACGAACCATATATGTTACGCGGGCTCATCCCGCCGCGGGATCGTCCCGCTCAGGTTCAGGAATGCGCACGCAGACCTCGTCTCTCACGTCTTCGCTCGTCCGGACGCTCGCGATCGCTGGGCTCACGGCAGTCATGGCTCTCGGCACGGCCGAGGCACGGCCGGGCGGCGGGGCCTCCTTCGGGTCGCGCGGCTCGCGGACGTTCAGCGCTCCGGCGCCGACCGCCACGGCGCCGAGTTCGGTCCAGTCGATGCAGCGCACCGAGACGATCAATCCCGGCCTGTCGCGGCCGGGCCCGATGGGTGCGGGGGCGCAGCCGCGCCGTTTCGGCTTCGGGAGCGGTCTTATGGCTGGGCTCCTGGGCGCCGGAATATTCGGCATGCTCTTTGGCGGCGGCTTCTTCAGCGGTCTGTCCAGTCTGGGCTCGATGTTCGGCTTCCTGGGCCAGATCATCCTGTTCGCGGGTCTCGCCTGGCTTGCCCTGCGGTTCTTCCGCAGGCGCGCCGAGCCGGCCTTTGCAGGACCGGTATCCGGCAATGCCCGTTCTGCGTTGGGCGGCGTCCCGCTCGGTGGGGGCCTGATGGGTGGCGGCCAGACCGCATCCTCCGCCCGGCCCGAGCGTCAGGACGCGCTCGGGATCGGACCCCAGGATTACCAGGCGTTCGAGCGCAACTTGGGCGCGGTCCAGACGGCCTACGGCCACGAGGACATGGCGGCGCTGAGCCGGCTCGCGACGCCCGAGATGTTGCGCTATTTCAGCTCGGACCTCGAGGGCAATCGCAGCCGCGGCGTGCGCAACGAGGTGTCCGACCCGAAGCTGCTCCAGGGCGATCTCGCGGAGGCGTGGCGCGAAGGCGCGACCGACTACGCGACGGTCGCGATGCGGTTCTCGATCGTCGATGTGATGGTGGACCGCGCGAGCGGTCGCGTGGTCGGGGGCGAGGCAGGCCGGCCGACCGAGGTCACCGAACTCTGGACCTTCCGTCGCGATGGCGGTTCGGCCTGGATCCTGTCAGGTATCCAGCAGGCTGCCTGACCGGTCGCGTTCCCTAGAAGAGCCGCGACGCTGCTCTCCTGGCTGCCGTGACATCCGGAGCCGGTCGGAACCCGTGTCCCCGCCTTCGGTTGACTCGGGTAACAGCACAAGGAGAACACGATGGAGGTCGTTCCTCACATCCCCCTGAAGTACGACGAGATCGTCGCGTCCCCCGCGCCCGGTCCCTCGAACCCCGGCCAGGAGCCCATACCCGGCGGCAACATCCCGACCGAGGTGCCTCCGATGGAGCCGGACGAGTTGCCCGATACCGGTCCGAGCGGACCTCGAACGCCCTACCCGGTGAACGATCCTGGCGTCATAGACCCGACGGGTCCCGGCTCCGAGCCTGACTACCTACCTGGGCGACCGACGAGCCCGATGCAGCTCTGAACCGTCGCAGGTCTAATGGTCGCCTTGCGACGAGCGAATGTCCCGGGGCGAGTTCAGGATATCGAGGAGGCCCTGCGCGATGTGCCGAGCCTCCTCGTCGCTGAGACGAAGCACGAAAGGCGGGAGCGGTCCGGCCTGGAGGGCCACGACGGCCTGGCCGTTCTCGTCCGTCCCGACATCGATACCCGGCGAGGTCACGTCGAGGAATTCGTCCTCGCCATACTCCTCGGCCTCGCCGTCCCCATCGATCTCGTCGTCATCGTCGGACTCGATGCGCAACAGCATCTGCCCGAGCGCCAGCACGAGCGACTGAGCCGTTCCGGCATCCATCACCACAGCGGTCGTGTGGTCGTTCTTCTCGAACGCGAGTTGGATGTTGTCGCCGTCGAGCGTGACAGAGATGCCGGCCATGAACGTCCTGAGACACCCGGTCAGGATGGGCGTCATGTGCTTATATAGTTTTGTCTGGGCCGCAACGTGAGGGCCAAGACATAACGCGAGAGTCAGGACATCAGATGTCGCCTACCCGACTATGTCGGTCGGGCGGGCGCTTGAGCGGGATCGCGACCACGCTTAGAGCGACGTCATGCCAGCCGCGACGCCCGACGACCTGTTCGCCTATCTCGACCGGCTCGGCATCGCGCACGAGACGGTGCGGCACGAGCCGGTCTTCACGGTCGCGGAATCGTCGCATATCAAGGCCGGCGTTCCGGGCGCCCATTCGAAGAACCTGTTCCTCAAGGACCGCAAGGGTCGGCTTTTCCTGATGGTGGCCGAGCACGCGACGGCGATCGACCTCAAGCGCCTCCATGAGGCGATCGGCGCGTCGGGGCGCCTCTCCTTCGGGTCGGCGGAGCTGCTTGCCGAGACCCTGGGCGTCCTGCCAGGCTCGGTGACGCCCTTCGCGGCGCTTAACGATTCGGACCGCCGGGTCACGATTTGCCTCGACGCCGCGCTGATGTCGCACGCGCGGCAGAACTTTCATCCGCTCCTCAACACGATGACGACCGGCATCGCGCCAGCGGATCTGCTGGCATTCCTGCGCGCGACAGGCCACGAACCGATGGTGGTGCGGCCGCCTGCCCCGCCCTTTGAACCGCCGGGGCTCGCCCCCATCTGAACGTCAATTACAGACCGAGGACACGATGCTCGCCGAGATCATTCCGCCCCAGGCCGGCCTCATCAAGGACACCACGACCGCGACGTTCCGGCAGGACGTGATCGCCGAGTCGATGAACCAGCCGGTTCTCGTCGATTTCTGGGCGCCGTGGTGCGGCCCGTGCAAACAGCTCACCCCTATCATCGAGAAGGCCGTCAAGGCGGCTGGCGGCAAGGTGAAGCTCGTCAAGATGAACATCGACGAGCATCCCTCCATCGCGGGACAACTCGGCGTGCAGTCGATCCCGGCGGTCTTCGCCTTTGATCGCGGCCAGCCGGTCGACGGCTTCATGGGCGCGCTGCCCGAGAGCCAGATCACGGCCTTCATCGATCGCATCGCCGGACCGGTGGCGGGCGGGGTGGAGGACCTCCTGGCCGAGGCGGCCGAGCGCGTGGGTGAAGGCGACCATGCGGGGGCGTCCGAGCTCTACGTGGCCGTGCTTGCGGACGAGCCCGAGAACGTCGTGGCGTTGGCCAGCCTTTCCAAGATCCATGTCGAGATCGGCGATCTTGAGGCCGCGCGGCGCTTCCTCGACATGGTGCCGACCGCGAAGGCGAACGCGCCGGAGATCGCGGCGGTCCGCGCCGCGCTCGACATCGCGGAGCAAGCGGCCTCGGTCGGCGACCTCGGCGGGTTGGAGCGGGCGGTCGCGGCCGCGCCGGATGATCATCAGTCACGCTTCGACCTCGCGGTCGGTCTCAGCGGCGCGAACCAGCGCGAGGCGGCAGTCGACCACCTGATCGAGATCGTGAAACGCGACCGGACCTGGACGGAGGACGGTGCGCGCAAGCAGCTCGTCCAGTTCTTCGAGGCGTGGGGCCCGATGGACCCGGCGACGATCGCCGGCCGGCGCAAGCTCTCGACGATCCTGTTTCGATGAACGCGACCTACCATACCGTCTCCGATCTTCCTGCGATCCTGCCGGTTTTCCCGCTATCGGGCGCCCTGCTGCTTCCACGCGGACGCATGCCGCTGAACATCTTCGAGCCGCGCTACGTCGCGATGGTCGAGGCGGCGCTGGCCGGTGACCGGATCATCGGGATGATTCAGCCGGACGATCCGAGCGGCGACGCTAAGCTCCCGAAGCTGTTCGGAGTCGGCTGCGTGGGCCGTATCGTGCAGTTCGCCGAGACGGGAGACGGACGCAACCTCGTCGTGCTGGCAGGCATCGCTCGCTTCCGGGTGGCGTCTGAGGAGACGGTCGACACGCCCTACAGGCAGGCGCGCGCCAATTATGAGGCCTTCGCGCTGGATCTCGAACCCGGGGCGGGCGAGGACGACGTCGATCGCGGCGCCGTGCTGGACGCCCTGCGCAAGTTCACCGACGCGACGGGCGTCGATTTCGATTGGGACAACGTGGAGAAGGCCGGAAACGAGGTCCTGGTCAACGCCCTCTGCATGCTGGCGCCGTTCGGTATCCGGGAGAAGCAGGCGCTACTCGAAGCGGCGGACCTGAAGATCCGTGCCGCGACGCTTGTCGCGTTGACCGAGATCGAACTCGGCAGGAGCGGCGGCTCGCAACAGCAGACGACGCTGCAATGAGCGACGAGGGCGCGGCAACAACGAGCGCCCCCCCCCGGGTCGATCCGAAACTTCTCGAGATCCTGGTCTGCCCGCTGACCAAGGGCCGGCTCGAGTACGACGTGGCCGCCCAGGAACTGATCAGCCGTGGAGCCGGCCTCGCCTACCCGATCCGCGACGGGATCCCGATCATGCTCCCCGACGAGGCGCGGCCGCTGACAGATTGACGTGGATATGCCGCTGGCGGGCCATACGGGGCTGGAACAAATTCCGGTCTTCGTCCATTCGTGATCCCGTCCACGTCGCGGAGCGCACCATGAACCTCATACTCCTCGTTATCATCTTGATCGTGCTGTTCGGCGGCGGCGGCGCGTATCTCGGGCCCGGCGTCGGCTATTACGGCGGCGGCGGTCTCTCGCTCATCCTCATCATCATCCTCCTCGTTCTGCTCTTCAGAGGACGGGGCGTCTGAGTCGCTAGCCGGCCAGCGCCCCCCAGGCCGGATCGGCCAGCACCTCCTGCGTGTGCTGGCCGAGGCGGGGAGCCGGCGTCGCGCCGACCATCGGGTCGCCGTCGATCACGATCGGGCCCCTGAGGGTCGGGATCGTCCCGTCTACCGCCAACGGCTCGTCGAAGCGCGACACCATCCCGCGATGGACGACCTGGGGATCGGCGAAGACCTCGTGCAGGTCATTGATCGGTCCCGCAGGCATGTTCGCGGCCTCGAAGGCGGCCAGCAGGTCGGCCTTCGTCCTGGCGCCCGTAGCGGCCGCGACTAGCGGCACGAGGACCTCGCGATGCGCCACGCGGGCGGGGTTCGTCGCATAGGCGGGGTTCGACGCCCAATCGGTGCCCAGCACGCCGCAGAGGCGACGAAACTGCCCGTCATTGCCGCACGCGACGATGATGTGGCCATCGGCCGTCGGGAACACCTGGTAAGGGACGATCGAGGTGTGCGCGTTGCCTGTGCGCGGCGGCGGCGCCCCCGTCAGCAGATGCACCATCGCTTGGTTGCCGATGATTGAGACCTGCGTGTCGAGGAGCGCCATGTCGATATGGCAGCCCTCGCCCGTGAGGGTCCGGCCCTGGAGTGCTGCCAAAATTGCGTTCGAGGCGTAGAGCCCGGTGAAGACGTCCGCGTAGGCGACGGCGGTCTTCAACGGCTCTCCCGTGGGCTCGCCCGTGAGCGACATGATCCCGCTCATGCCTTGGACCATGAAATCGTAGCCGGGCCGGTGCGCGTAGGGCCCGTCCTGGCCGAAGCCCGTGATCGAGCAATAGATCAGGCGCGGGTTCACGGCGTGCAGGCTCGCGTAGTCGAGCCCGTATTTCGCGAGCCCGCCGACCTTGAAGTTTTCGATCACGATGTCGGCCCGCGTCGCGAGGGCGCGGATCGTCGTCTGACCGTCCGGCGTGTCCAGTTCGACCTCGACGGAGCGCTTGCCGCGGTTGGTCGAGTGGAAGTACCCGGCCGAGAGGTGGCCGCCATCCACGGCCGCGACGAAGGGCGGCCCCCAGTTGCGGGTATCGTCGCCCGCGCCCGGCCTTTCGATCTTCACGACGTCGGCCCCAAGATCGGCCAAGAGCTGGCCCGCCCAAGGCCCCGCCAGGATGCGGGCGAGTTCAAGGACCCGGATGCCGGCCAGCGGTTTCGATGGTGCGCTCACGCGGGTTCACTCGGGCAAGATGTCGGGAGGCGCCTGTACCACGAAGCGGCCGGCGCGCCAGCCGCCGTGAACCGCTTGAGCCGGCCCTCCCGCGTGCCTAGAGTCGCCCCCAGGGAAACGCCGGTATGACAATGAACGATCAGACCCCGATCCGCGCCAAGCGGCCGACCTTCACCGACCAGGAGGCACTGCAGTTCCACGCCTCCGGACGGCCGGGCAAGCTGGAGGTGGTGGCGACGAAACCGATGGCGACGCAGCGCGACCTGTCGCTCGCCTACTCGCCGGGCGTCGCCGTGCCGGTCCTCGCCATCGCGGAGAACGCGGACCTCGCCTTCGACTACACCGCGAAGGGCAACCTCGTGGGCGTCGTGACGAACGGCACCGCGATCCTCGGCCTCGGCAACCGCGGGGCGCTGGCCTCCAAGCCCGTGATGGAGGGCAAGGCCGTCCTCTTCAAGCGCTTCGCGGACATCGATTCCTTCGATCTCGAGATCGGTACGGAGGACGCGGACGAGCTGATCGCGGCGGTGCGCTACCTCGGGCCGACCTTCGGGGGCATCAACCTGGAAGACATCAAGGCGCCGGAATGCTTCATCGTGGAGGAGCGCCTGCGCGAGCTGATGGACATCCCGGTCTTCCACGACGACCAGCACGGGACCGCGATCATCGCGGCCGCGGGCCTCATCAACGCGCTCCACCTCACCGGGCGCGACATGCAGGACACGCGCCTCGTCGTGAACGGCGCGGGCGCGGCCGGCATCGCGTGCCTCGACCTCCTCAAGGCGCTGGGGCTCAGGCCGCAGAACGTACTGCTCTGCGACACGAAGGGTGTCGTCTACCACGGCCGCACCGAGGGCATGAACCAGTGGAAATCGGCCCACGCGGTCGCCACGCAGGCGCGCACGCTGGCCGACGCGATGGCGGGCGCTGATGCGGTGTTCGGGCTGTCGGTGAAGGGCGCGTTCACGCCGGACATGGTTCGGGCGATGGCCGCGAACCCGATCATCTTCGCGATGGCGAACCCGAACCCGGAGATCACGCCCGAGGAGGTCGCGCAGATCCGCGGCGACGCCATCATGGCGACGGGCCGGTCGGATTATCCGAACCAGATCAACAACGTGCTGGGCTTCCCCTACATCTTCCGGGGCGCGCTCGACGTCCGGGCGACCACAATCAACATGGAGATGAAGATCGCGGCCGCGGAGGCGTTGGCCGCGCTCGCCCGCGAGGACGTTCCCGACGAGGTCGCGGCCGCCTATCAAGGCTCCCGGCCACGGTTCGGGCGCGACTACATCATCCCGGTGCCGTTCGATCCGCGGCTGATCTCGACGATCCCGCCCGCCGTCGCCAAGGCCGCGATGGAGACGGGCGTCGCGAAGAAGCTGCTGCCGGACCTCGTGCGCTACGAACTCGAGTTGCAGGCGCGCCGCGACCCGACGGCGGGCGTCCTGTCGCGCGTCTTCGAGAAGGTGCGAAAGTACCCAAAACGCGTCGTCTTCGCGGAGGGCGAGGAGGAGCAGGTGATCCGGGCCGCCCTCGCCTTCGTCAACCAGGGGCTCGGCACCGCGATCCTGGTCGGCCGCGAGGAGCGCGTGCGCGACACGGCGGTCGCGGCCGGCATCGATCTCGACCGCGACGGCATCGAGGTCCACAACGCCCGGCTCTCGCGGCGCAACGAGGCCTATGCGCAGTTCCTCTACGCGCGGCTTCAGCGGCAGGGCTACCTGTTCCGCGACTGCCAGCGCCTCATCAACCAGGACCGCAATCATTTCGCCGCCACGATGGTGGCGCTCGGCGACGCGGACGCGCTGGTGACGGGCGTCACGCGCAACTTCTCCGTCGCGCTCGACGACGTGCGCAAGGTGATCGACCCGCGGCCCGGACACCGGCTCATCGGCATCTCGCTCTGCCTGACGCGCAGCGGCCCCGTGCTGGTGGCGGACACCGCGATCACTGAGATGCCGGATTCGCAGATGCTGGCAGAGATCGCCGTCGAGGCCGCGGGCGCCGCGCGCCGGCTCGGGCTCGACCCGCGCGTCGCGCTCCTCGCGTTCTCGACCTTCGGGCATCCGGAGGGTGAGCGCTCGCGCCACGTGCGCGAGGCGGTCACGATCCTCGACCGCATGAAGGTCGATTTCGAGTACGACGGCGACATGGCGGCGGACGTCGCGCTGAACCGCGACCTGATGGCCGCCTACCCGTTCTGCCGCCTCTCGGGACCCGCGAACGTGCTCGTCATGCCGGCCTTCCACTCCGCGTCGATCTCGACTCGGATGCTCCAGGAGCTCGGTGGCGCGACAGTGGTAGGTCCCCTCGTGGTCGGGCTCGACAAGCCGGTCCAGATCGTCTCGCTCGGCGCGACCGACACGGACCTCGTCCGGATGGCGGCACTCGCGAGCTACAATATCGGGGGGTGAGCGGGAATGCGTGATCCTGCGCGGGCGGTCACCGCGGGGTTCGATCATGTGCAGGGCGGCGTCCGCTCGGCATGGCGGTCCGCACGAGCCGCTCCGAGCACCCAAATTGGGGTGCGATCTCGTCCCTCCAGACGCCAGCCTTCGCCAGACGCGAGAACGCCTCGAACCGATCGCTCGGGTGCAGCGCGCCCCCCACCATGTTCTCCGCAAGGCTTGCCTGCTCGTGACGGACTACGCGAAGCCGTTCTCCGTCGGCGGGTACGGAAACGAGATCGCGGACACACTCGGAGATGCCGGGCTTCCGGGTCGGGTCTGTGCTGTACAGCCTGTGCAAGGCGGTGGCGCGGCTTTGGCCGAGGCCGGATACACACCACTTCGCCGCCGTCACCGGTCGCAGATCGCCACCGGCGGTGGAGCGCTACACGCGCGCCGTCGACTAGGAGAAGCTGGCCCGGGAGTCCGTCAGGAAACAGACGGCGAACGAGCGAGTTGCAGCCACTTCGAAAAAGCGGCAAACCTTGGCACTAAACCATTCGGCTGCAACAACTTATCGTACGCAGTGGCGCTCCCAAGGGGACTCGAACCCCTGTTTTCGCCGTGAGAGGGCGACGTCCTAGGCCACTAGACGATGGGAGCTGACCTGACACGCCTATAGTCGTCGGCGCGGTCCTTCACAAGCCCGCAGCGTTCATCTCAGGGCAATCGCTTGAGAGCGTGATGTCTGACGGCATGAGAGTTGCCCTGATGCACAGAGCCTCCCCCAAATCGACGATGCTCTCGATGTTGGGCACGTCTCTTCTGGATCGCTTTCCGGCCTGGAGTGTCATGGCACGTCTGAAATTGGGGTGTCTGCTCGCTGAGGTCCTAGGCGGCCCGATCGCCGGGGCGGGACTTCGTCGAGGTCGAGCGCTGGCGACCGCAAGCTCGCCTTCCTCCACCGGCCCCGGCGTTTCGGCGGGCTTGCCTTCGCATGGTATGCTGAACGACATGCTGAGGGCTCTCCCGGCCGCAGCACCACGTCGTGGATGGCCGGGATCGGCCGTTTTCGAGCATCCGGCGCAATGTCTCGCGTTGTACGTCGAGAAGCGGCCGCCCC
>CAHJXE010000063.1 GCA_903644085.1 Hyphomicrobiales bacterium | reverse complement strand
TGCGCCGCCGTCACGTTGATCCGCGTCGCGGGGAACACGAACCGGCGCTGCTGCCAGTACAGCACGCCGACGAAAGCCAAGTAGCCGAGCACGAGGACGACCAGAAAGCCTGCCGCGATCCGCATCACCGTCCTCGTGCTCCCTGCCCGCATCACGCCCCTGCCTGCCGGAACATACGTCCGGTCGTACCATTGTCCGGCCGTCCGCCGGATGCCTCTACGATGAAGCTGTTCAAGTGTCCCTGTTGCTCGCAGCCTCTCTACTTCGAGAATACGCGTTGCGAGCGTTGCGGGCACCGCCTCGGCTACATCCCGCGATCCGGCGTGCTGAGCGCGCTCGAACCGGAGGGCGACGCGTGGCGCTCGCTGGCCGAGGAGGGTGGTCTCTACCGGTTCTGCCAGAACGCGGAGCACGACGCCTGCAACTGGCTGATCCCGGCCGACGACCCTGCGACGCTCTGCATCGCGTGCCGGCACAACCGAACCATCCCGGACATCCAGGACCCGAGGGCGCTCACGGCCTGGCGGAAGATCGAGGCCGCGAAGCATCGGCTGTTTTACACGCTGACCGGGCTCGACCTGCCGATCCCGGCCGTCGGCGAGGCGGCCGAGCCGCTCGTGTTCGACTTCCTGGCCGATACCGGCGCTTCCAACGGCCCCAAGGTGATGACCGGCCATGACAACGGCGTCGTGACGATCGCGCTCGCCGAAGCCGACGACGCGGAGCGCGAGACGCGCCGCTCCGCGATGGGCGAGCCCTACCGGACGCTGCTCGGCCATTTCCGCCACGAGGTCGGCCATTACTATTGGGACGTGCTGGTGCGCGACGGCGGGCGCCTCGACGCCTGCCGTGCGGTCTTCGGGGACGACACCCTGGACTACCAGCAGTCGCTGAAGACCCACTACGAGCAGGGCGTGCCGGCGAACTGGCAGGAGCACTACATCTCCGCCTACGCGACCACCCATCCGTGGGAGGATTTCGCCGAGACCTGGGCGCATTACCTCCACATCATGGACACGCTGGAGATGGCGCGCGCCTTCGGGATCGAGGTCCATCCGCGCATCGACGCGAAGGGGGAGATCTCGGCCTCGACCGACCTCGACATCGATGCCGGGACCGACATCCACAGGATCGTCGACACCTGGATCCCGCTCTGTTTCGCGCTGAATTCGGTCAACCGCTGCCTGGGGCAGAGCGACCTCTACCCGTTCGTGCTCTCGCCGGCCGTCATCGACAAGCTCGGCTTCATGCACCGCCTCGTCCACCCGGCCTGATCGGGCCCTTGCCCGATCGTCGTCTTGCCCTCATCCCTCCGTTGCCCCACCTCTGGGGCGGCGACACGAATCACGGGACACCGACCATGAGAGCGGCCCTCATCGGCTTGATCTGCCTCTCCGCCTCCGGGGCGGCGCTCGCGCAGGGCGCCCCGACGCCCGCGACGCCCGGACCGACTCCGGGCCAGAGCGCGACCGAGGCTATCACGAGCCCGTCGAAGCCGCCGGCCGAGGTCTCCACCGACAAGGTCGGGCCCGCCCCGGCGCCCGGGACGCCCGCCCCGGCTTCCGGCTCGGGCAACACGCCCGGACCCTCGCCCGACACGAAGCGGCCCGACGGGCGCCAGGGCCGGATGGACGCGACGGCCACGACCGGGCAGATGTCGACGACCCAGGTGCAGTACACGGCGCCCCGTGCCGCCGCCGCGCAGGCCGAGATGGCCCCGACCGGGATGACGCCCGGCTCCGAGATGCGCGAGCTCGTCGAGGCCGCGCGCGCGACCGCCAAGGCGACCCGCGAGGGCGTCGATTACGGGCGCGTCGTGCCCGACATCCTCACCCAGATCCTGGCGAAGCTCGACAAGATCGAGGACAAGCTCGACCGGATCGACACGGGCACGAAGACCGCGAGCGTGCGGCGGCGCTGAGCAGCGCTCTCCAGTCTATTTCGTATCGGGCAGCAGGACGTTCGGCAGCCATAGCGCGACCCCCGGCACGACGCACAGGATGACGATCGCGAGCGCCATCAGCACCACGAAGGGCAGCGTCTGCCAGATGATGTCCGAGAGCGGGATGTCGGGCGCGATGTTCTTGATGACGAAGATGTTGAGGCCGACCGGCGGGTGGATGAGCCCCATCTCCATCGTGATCGTCATGACGACGCCGAACCACACGAGGTCGAACCCCGCATTCCTGAGCGGCGGCAGGATGATCGGCGCCGTCATCAGGATGATCGACACGGGCGGCAGGAAGAAGCCCAGGATCACCACGAGGACGAGGATCGTCGCGAGGAGCAGCCACCGCGACAGGTTGAGGTCCACGACCGCGGCGGCGGCCGACTGGCTGATGTGGAGGTAGCTCATCACGTAGGCGTAGAGGAGCGACATGCCGATGATCAGCATCAGCATGGTGGATTCCCGCATCGTGGCCGCGAGGATCGGGTTGATGCTGCCGGGCCGCCAGACGCCGTAGATCAGCGCGATCAGCCCCAGCGCCATGAGGCCGCCGAGGCCCGCTGTCTCGGAGGGCGTCGCGTAGCCGCCGTAGAGCGCCACCATGACTCCGGTCAGGAGGAGGATGAAGGGCAGCACGCGCGGCAGCGTCGAGAACCGCTCGCCCATCGTGTAGCTGTCCTCCCGCAGGATCGCGGATTCGCGGCCGTCCCGCGCGTAGGCGGCGTGCGCGGCCGCGTATTCGCGCCGGAACCGCACCATCGCGTAGCCGGCGAACAGCATCACGAGCAGGAACCCCGGACCGATGCCCGCGAGGAAGAGGCGGCCCAGCGACTGCTCGGCCGCGACCGCGTAGAGGATCATCGTGATCGAGGGCGGCAGCAGGATGCCGAGCGTGCCGCCGGCCGCGATGATGCCGGCCGCGAAGCCGCCCGAATAGCCGCGGCGGCGCATCTCCGGGATCCCGGCCGACCCGATCGCCGAGCAGGTCGCGGGGCTCGACCCCGCCATCGCGGCGAAGAGCGCGCAGGCGAAGATGTTCGCGATGCCGAGCCCGCCCGGGATGCGGTGCATCCAGGCGTGCATGGCCGAGTAGAGATCCTGGCCCGCCTTCGAGCGCCCGATCGCCGCGCCCTTCAGGATGAAGAGCGGGATCGACAGGAGCGTGATCGAGGAGATCTCCTCGTAGACGTTCTGCGCGACCGTATCGAGCGAGGCCGCCGGCATGAAGATGAACATGAACAGCAGCGCGACCGAGCCCAGCGCGAACGCGATCGGGACCCCCGACAGCATCGTGGTCAGCGTCGCGCCCGCGTAGAGGACACCCACCAGGGCGACGCTCATCGGCCCGCGATCCCGTGGGGTTGGGCAGGGCCGACATGGCGCGCGCCGAGCCCGATCTTCGGGTCGGCCCGCCCCGCGGCCGTGGGCGACCTCGTGACCACGAATTCGGCGATCTGGAGCAGGATCTGGAACGAGAGCAGCGTCATCCCGGCGCTCATCAGCGAGTAGGGAATCCAGAGCGGCGGCCCCCAGCTCGACGAGGAGGTCTGCCCGTCGACCAGCGCCTCGTGCAGCAGCGTCCAGCTCTTCCAGGCGAAGAACGCGCAGAACGCGAGGCTGATCGCGTCGGCCAGGAGCAGCCGCAGACGGTTGAGGCCCGGCGAGAGATAGCCGGCGAGCAACTCGATCGACACGTGCCCGCGCCGCGCCTGAATCGCGGCCGCGGAGAAGAAGGTCGCGCCCACGATGAGGAAGACGGCGGTCTCGTCCTGCCAGTCGGTCGGGATGTGGAGCAGGTAGCGCACCACCACGCTGTAGGTGAGCACGAGGCAGGCGAGCACGAGAGCGATCCCGCACAGCACCATGATGAGCCGGTTGACCCATCCCAGCGCCGCCCCGACCGCCCCGATGACGCCCGGTGGGCGGGCCGCCGATCGAAGCGGTTCCGCCGCGGCCGTCGCGGCGTCGAAGGCATGACTCACGCGATCGCCTCACCCAGTTTCAGAAGTTCGGCGCAGGACGAGGATCGGTTCGCGAAATCCTTCCAGGCCGTGTCGCGCGCGATGTCGCGCCACTGGTCCAGCGTCTTCTCGTCGAGCTGCTCGACCTTGGCACCCGCCTTGGCGAAGATCTGCTCGACCTTGACGTCGTCGTCCTTGGCGCCTTGCGTGCCGAAGGCCTCCAGTTCGGCCCCGATCTCCATGACGAGGTCGCGCTGGTTCGCCGGCAGCGCGTCGAACACGGATTTCGACATCATCAGCGGCTCCATCATGAACCAGTAGGAGCGCCCGCGTCCGGAGGTCAGCGCCTTGGCGGTCTCCTCGAGGCGGAACGAGATCAGGCTCGTCGAGGAGGTGAGAACGGCGTCGCAGGCTCCGGTCTGCATCGCGGCGTAGGACTCGTTCGACGGGATGGAGAGCGTCGCGGCCCCGGCCGCCTTGAACACGAGGTCCATCTCGCGCGATCCGCCGCGCACCTTCATGCCCTTAGCGTCCGCCGGGGTGACGAGCGGCCTCTCGCGGCTCGCGACGCCGCCCGGCTGCCACACCCAGCTGATCAGGAGGATGCCCTTCTCCGCCATGATCTGCGTCAGGCGCTTGCCGACCGCCGCGTTCTTCCAGCGCGAGGCCTGCTCGTAGGAGGTCACGAGCGCGGGCATCAGGCCGATATTCGTCTCCGCCACCTCACCGCCCGCGTAAGGGAGGGGATAGAAGCTGAGGTCCAGCGCGCCCTTGCGGAGCGCCGAGAACTGCGCGTTCGTCTTCATCATCGAGGAGCCCGGATAGACCTGGACCTCGACCGCACCCTTCGAGCGCTCCTTCATCAGGAGGGCGAACTTGCGGCACATCCGGTCGCGGAAATCGCCCTCGTCGATCGTCCCGCCCGGGAACTGGTGCGAGAGCTTGAGGGTGGTCGTCGCCTGGGCGAACGCGTCGCGGCCCGCGAGAACCGGCACGGCAGCGGCGGCCGACGCGGCGAGGAACGTGCGGCGATCGAGTTTCCGATCGAGTTTCATGGCCTGTCTCCCTGTGATCCGCCCGGCGCGACAGCCTCGCGATCACGATCGCCATGAGCCGGATTCTTGGCCGAGAGGGAACCGTCACAGGTATATGTTGTCAATCACTCGGCATATGACCCTTCGTCGGGTCCGTGTCGGGCGGCGTATGAGTCGCGCACGTCGCTCGAAGCGCACGATCGAGGACGAGATTGTCGAGGGACATCTCCGACCGGGCGGCCGCCTGGACGAGGGTCGCGGTCCTCCAGGGCGGGCGACTGCTTCTCCGACCTGAAGACGATGAGGGCCGCCGCCCGACGCCGCGGGTGCTCAGACCCAGCCGGACAGCTCCCGCTCGACCACGTGCCGGATGACGCGCATGCCCTCCGGCGTCGCGTTGAGGCAGGGCAGGTAGGCGAAGTGCCGGCCGCCATTGTCCTCGAAATAGTGGCGGTTCTCGCCGTCGAGTTCCTCCAGCGTCTCCAGGCAATCCGCCGTGAAGCCCGGCGCCACGACCGCCAGGCTCTTCACGCCGGACTTCGCGAGCGCGGTCACGGTCTCGTCCGTGTAGGGCTTCAGCCACTCGGCCGAGCCGAAGCGCGACTGGAACGAGTAGCGGAAGCGCTCGGCCGGCCAGCCGAACGCCTCGCGCATGCGCCGGTACGTCCCCACGCAGTGGCAATGGTAGGGGTCGCCCTTGAGGAGGTACTCCTTGGGCACGCCGTGGAAGGACACGAGGATGATCTCCGGCTCGAAATCGAGCTTCGCGAGATCGGCTTTCATCTTGGCGACGAGCGCCTCGATATAGACCGGGTCGTCGTGCCAGGGCGGGGCGATCCGGATCGCGGGCTGCCAGCGCATGGATTGCAGGGCTGCGAAGACTTGGTCGCAGGCCGTCGCCGAGGTCGCGGCCGCGTATTGCGGGTAGAGCGGCACCGCCAGGATGCGGTCGCAGCCCTGGTCCAGGAGCGCCTGGATACGGTCCGCCGTGCGCGGCAGGCCGTAGCGCATCGACCAGTCGACCACGACCTTGTCGCCAACGCGCTCCGCGAGGTGCGTCGCCACGCCCTCCGCCTGGGCGCGCGTGATCGTCTTCAGCGGGCCCTCGTCGCGCTCGGTGTTCCAGACGGACGCGTAGTCGCGGCCTTTCGGGCCCGGCCGCTTCGTCAGGATGATGAGGTTCAGGACCGGCCACCAGATCAGCCGCGACACCTCGATGACGCGCCGGTCGGACAGGAACTCCTTGAGGTAGCGCCGCATCGGCCAGTAGCCGGTGCCCTCGGGCGTGCCGAGATTCATGAGGAGCACGCCGACCCGGCCCGACCGGGCGGGCGGGTGCGCGACGGGCCGCGTCCCGGGCGGCGCGGCCTGATCGACGGCTGTCGTGAGGTCGATATCGGCGGCGATCGTTGTCATGACCGCAACCTAGGCGGTTTCGGAGCCGATATCAGCCCCGCCTACGCCCTGGTGATCGCGCCCGGACGTCGCGGGTCACCTCCGGTCACGATACGCCGACTGAACGCCGGCTACGCTCCTCAAACCGATCGGCCGCCAGCGTCGGATGATCCTCACTCGCCCGCGGACGCGACCAGGACCGGTTTCGCGGCGTAGAGGTCGGGGAAGAACCTGCTCAGCGCCTCGACCTTGGGCACGTCGTTGATCGCGATGTAGGGCTGGTTCGGGTGCAGCGTCAGGTAGTCCTGGTGGTAGGCCTCGGCCGGGTAGAAGGCGCGGTCGGGCTCGATCTTGGTCACGATCGCGGCGTCGTAGACGTGCGCCTCGTCGAGCTGCGCGATGTAGCTGCGGGCGACGCGGGACTGCTCGGCATTCGCCGGGAAGATCGCGGAGCGATACTGCGTGCCGCTGTCGGGGCCCTGACGGTTCAGCTGCGTCGGGTCGTGGGCGACCGAGAAGTAGATCTGCAGGATGCGCCCGTAGCTGATGCGGCGCGGATCGTAGGTCACGCGGACTGCCTCGGCGTGACCGGTCGCGCCGGAGCTGACGGTCTCGTAGCGCGCCGTGCCTTTGTCGCCACCCGCGTAGCCGGAGACGGCGCTCGTCACGCCGGCCGTGTGCTGGAAGACGCCCTGGACGCCCCAGAAACAGCCGCCCGCCAGAACGACGGTCTCCTGCTCGCCCGAAGGCGCGAGGTCCGCGACGGGAGCCGGGATCGCTCGAACCTCCTCCGCGCTGCTCCGCGACGCCGCGAAGCCGATCCCGATCGCGGCCGAGAGGGCGACCGCCGCGATCCCGAGACGCTTGACGGGCATGGATGAGCGCATGGGAGTCTCCTGATCGGCCAGAGGTGAAGGCGTAGGCCTGAACGTCGGGGTCGAGAACCGGCCTCAGACGGCCGCGGGTTTGAAGGTCAGCGCCAAGCCGTTCATGCAGTAGCGCAAACCAGTCGGCTTCGGGCCGTCGTTGAAGACGTGACCCAGATGCCCGCCGCAGCGGGGGCACTGGACGGCGTTGCGTACCATGCCGAAGGACGTGTCCTCCTCGGTCGCGACCCCGCCCTCGATCGGCGCCCAGAAGCTCGGCCAGCCGGTATGGCTGTCGAACTTGGTCTGCGACGAGAAGGCCGGGAGATCGCAGCCCGCGCAGGCGAACACCCCTGTCCGGTGCTCGTCGTTCAACGGGTTGGTATAGGGTCGTTCCGTGCCGCCATCGCGCAGCACGGCGTACCGGTCGGCGCTCAGGCGCTCGCGCCATTGCGCGGGCGAGTAGCTCACCGCGAAAGTCCCGGCCGCGCGGGAGCGCGCCGGCCACAGCGTCGAGCCTACGGTCATCGCGACGCCGGCCGCACCGCTCATTACCAGGACGCGTCTCGACACCATGGCTTGGATCTCTTCGTGCGCAGCCTGACCGGAGACGATTGGGTCTACGCCGCGCCGTGACTTGCCGTATGTAACGGCTCGTCAGGGTGGACGAAACGGCTCTCGTGGCCTCTACGAGCAGATACGTTGCGGGACGGGAGAAGGTTACATGCCGCTCGCCGTGTCGAGGACGTCGATCCCGAGTTCGATCGACTGCCGGATCAGGGGACGGCTCTGCACCTCGTCGAGCGTCCAGCTAGGGCTGCCGCGGCCCGACACCCCGTGAATGACTCAATCGAGGAAGAGCCGCGAGACCTTCAGGCCCGTGCGGCCGAACTTCGCTCGATCCCTGTCGGCGACAATTCGAGCGGCGCTCAGTCCGACTGGGGAACCCGGCGTCCAGCGCCGTCGCCGCTCAGGCGTCGAACCCCTTGCGCTTCGCCTCGAGGTCGGCGCGGGCGTGGTCGAGGGCGGGTCGCCCGAGCACGAAGCGGCCCGATCGACGCGAAGGCATGTCTGGCGAGCGTGGCTTGCCCTTCCGGAAACGGGATCGTGAGTGCGAGCAGTGCCGCTCCCGGCGAAACCTGGCGCCCTGCACGATCTCGACGCCTTTCTCAGCTGGCCAAGCGCTACCTCTCGCCATTCGGGCGAGGCATGCTACGGTCGTGACTCATCGCCCGACCAGGATTGGCGCCCGATGCTCGAGACCCGCTCCTCCGTCTGCCCGCACGACTGTCCCAGCACCTGCGCGCTGGACATCGAGGTCAAGGATCGCTCGACGATCGGCGCGGTGCGCGGGGCGGACAACCCGTACACGGCCGGCGTGATCTGCAACAAGGTGGCGCGTTACGCCGAGCGCGTGCATCACCCGGACCGGCTGCTCCATCCGTTGCTGCGGACCGGCCCGAAAGGCGGCGGCGAGTTCCGCCGGATCGGCTGGGACGAGGCGCTGGATCGCGTCGTCGCCGGCTTCACCGAGGCGGCCGCACAGCACGGCAGCGAGGCGGCGTGGGTGTACAGCTCCGCCGGCACGATGGGCCTCGTGCATCGCGACGGCGTGTTTCGGCTGCGCCACGCCATGCGATGGTCCGGCCGCCGCGGCACGATCTGCTCCACGATCGCGACCGCCGGCTGGACGGCCGGATGCGGCCGGGTCACGGGCTCGGACAGCCGGGAGATGGCGGTGGCCGACCTGAACGTGCTGTGGGGCACGAACCCGGTCTCCACCCAGGTCAACGTCATGGCGCACGTCACCCGCGCACGGAAGGAGCGCGGCGCCAAGCTGGTCGTCATCGACCCGTATCGCACCGGCAGCGCGGCCGCGGCCGACATGCACCTCGCGGTCCGGCCCGGGACGGACGCGGCGCTCGCCTGCGCGGTGATGCATTGCGCCTTCCGCGACGGCTACGCCGACCGCCCCTACATGGCCGAGTACGCCGACGATCCGGCCGCGCTGGAGGCACACTTGGCCTCGCGCGGGCCGGACTGGGCGGCCGCCATCACGGGCCTCACGGTCGCCGAGATCGAGGCCTTCGCGGCGCTCTACAACGCGACGCCGCGCGCCTACATCCGCTGCGGCTACGGCTTCACGCGGGGCCGCAACGGCGCCGCGTCCATGCACGCCGTGACCTGCCTGCCCGCCGTCACGGGCAAGTGGCGCCATGAAGGCGGCGGCGCGCTGTTCTCGAACAAGGGCATCTACACCTGGGACAAGTCCCTGATCGAGGGCACGGCTTTGCGCGACCCCTCCGTCCGCGAGCTCGACATGAGCCGCATCGCGTCCATCCTGACCGGCGACCCGGACGCGCTCGGGGGCGGCCCCGGGGTGCACGCCCTGCTCGTGCAGAGCGGCAACCCTGCCTCCGTCTGCCCGGATTCGAACCGGGTGCGCGAGGGCCTGATGCGCCCCGACCTGTTCACGGTCGTGCACGAGCACTTCATGACGGAGACGGCGCGCTACGCCGATCTCGTGCTGCCCGCCACCATGTTCCTCGAACACGACGACATCTACCAGGCCGGCGGGCACAGCCACCTCCAGATCGGCCTCCGGGTGATCGACCCGCCCGGGGAGGCGCGCTCCAACCACGACCTCGTCTGCGAGCTGGCGCGGCGCTTCGGCCTCGACGATCCGAGCTTCGCGATGACCGCGCTGGAGCTGGCGGACGCCACCCTGCGGGCGTCCGGGTACCCTGCCGCCGAGGAGCTCGCGGAGCGGCGCTGGCTGGACGTGCAGCTGCCGTTCCGGACCGCGCATTTCCTGGACGGGTTCGGCCACCCGGACGGCCGGTTCCGCTTCCGGGCCGACTGGCGGGCGCTCGGCGACACCGAGGGCCGGCTGCCGCCCTTGCCCGACTGGCTGCCGCTGACCGACGGCGCGACCGCGGAGCGTCCGTTGCGCCTGGTCGCCGCCCCGGCCCGGCAGTTCCTGAACTCCACGTTCACGGAGACGCCCAACGCCCGCAAGCGCGAAGGCCGCCCGCAGGCGCTGATCTGCCCGGAGGACGGCGCACGCTTCGGTGTCGCCGACGGTGCGCTGACCCGCCTCGGCAACGCGCGCGGCGAGGTGGTGCTGCACGTCCGCCACGTGCCCGGCCAGACCCCGGGCACCGTGGTGGTGGAGAGCATCTGGCCTGCGGCCTCGTTCGGCGGCGCCGGGCACGGCATCAACGTGCTGACCTCGGACGAGCCCGCCCTGCCGGCGGGCGGTGCGGTGTTCCATGACACCGCGATCTGGATGCGGGCGGAGATCGACGACGCGGAGTTGCTCTCGGCGGCTTGACGCGTGACCTGCGCCCGCGCGCCGTCTCAGTCCGGGATGACGACGTGGCCGCTCTCGACCACGATCGCATCCCCAGCCCTGGGCCGGTCGGAGATCTGGGGCACGTTGCCGGCCTGAAGCGGCGGCGCCTGTCCGGCCTCGCCGCCGCGGGGCGTCGTCCGGACGACCTGGCTCGGCGGCAAGGCGGCGTTGCGCGTCAGGTGAGCCCACATCAGGTTCAGCGCGCGCAGGTGATAGAGCGTCAGCGGGACCATGCGCGTGTCGAAGCCGGGCAGGTCGACGCCGAAATGCTCCGCGTTCGTGACCTCGATGTAGCGCAGCCGCGATCGGGACCCGTCCGCGAGATCGTTCAGCCCCAGATACGGCCGTGACGAGAAGCTGACCGGCACGCGGTCGTCGCTCCGCCCGTGGACGATGATCGTCGGCATGCCGTCGAGTTTGCCCGTGGCGACGAACTCGGAGATGCCGCGCTGCACGCGTGCGGCGTCGGGCGAGTGCCCCGTCACCAGCTCGCGCAGGCACGCGGCGCCGTCGAGGTTGAAGTCCTGCCGCCCGGTGCTGCGCGACACGGATAGCCAGCTCCGGCGCGGTCCCGACGGGTCGTCGTCGTTCACGACGTCGATGGCGCCGGCCGGCGCGCCGCCGGGCGCGATCGCGAAGTTCTGGGCCGCCTGCGCGGCCGGGACCGCGATCGGGCGTCCCTCCGCGTCGGTCGCCGCGTAGCTGTAGCCGCAGAGCCGGTCGCGCAGGTCGAACCGCCCGTGATCGTTGGCGTATTTCGTGGCCGTGGCGTCCGGGGCCACGAAATACCCGAAGGCGTGCCCGATATCGGTCTCGGGGTCCCAGCCATAGGCGTGCATCCGGTCGAGCGATTCCCGCGCCTGCCCGTCCGTCGTGTCGGCCGTGAGGAGACCCTTGTCGCGCAGCGACCGGCAGCGGTTCTCGGCGTAAGGCACCCGGTCCTTCAGCGGGATACCCGGTACCGCCAGCACCGCGCAGGGCTGGTAGAGGTTGCCGAAGGTGAAGTAGTCGAGGAGCGTGCGCCCGGACCCGCGTCGCTCGGTCCCGCCGCGCGTCACCACGACCCGGTCGTCGGTGCGCAGCTGGACCTGCGGCTCGCGCGCCACGACGCCGTCCATCAGGTGAGCCGTGTCTTTCTCGGCCGCATAGAGGATCGCGCCGCCGCCGTTCGAGCTGCCCGTGCCGATCACCAGCGTGTTCTCCCGCGTGAAGCCTGGATCGCGCCGCGCGAGCTCCACGAACGCGAAGCGGATCGACTGGAGGACGTTCTCGCCCCAGTTCCGCTCCGGGTTCTCCTTGGAATGCGCGGCCTTGAAGGCGACGCGGTGAGGCCATTCGGCCAGGAACGCGCGCCGGGCGGACTCGTCGAGGTCGGCCCGGAAATGCGCTTTCGTGCCGGCCTCGGCGGCCGGGACCTGACGACCGTCGATGAGGTTGACCGTGTCCGGCTCCAACAGGTGGAAGCCGTTGCCGTGGCCCTTGTCGGTGTACACGACCGCGCAGCGGTGACGCAGGCCCCAGAAGCCGAAATCCACGACGTCCCGGTAGAGGCTGGACGAGCCGTTCACCGGGATCGCCACGAGGCAGCGCCGCTCGGCGGAGAGGTTCGCCGGCACCTGCAGCAGCATCGCGACGTTCTGCCGGCCCGTGCCGTCATCCGCGTAGGCCAGCACCTCGTCGCCCGCGACCTTGCCGCCCTCCGGCAGCGCCTGGCCGGTCTCCTCGTCGACCCCGGGGCCGAACAGGCGGCCGAAGCCCTGGCCCGCGCTCGAGCGCAGGAAGAGGGAGGCGCGCCGCAACTCCGCGACGCTCGGGTGCTCGGGGTCGGCGTAGCCCGGGGGCGAACCCAGCATCGCGTCCGCGCCGAGGCCGCCCGTCACGAGGTCGTCGGTGCGACCGTCGAGATGGGTGCGCGGACCTTCGTGAAGCCAGGGCGGCGTCTCGGCCGCGTGCGCGCCTGCGCCGCCGACGAGCGGGAGAGCGACAAGACACGCTCGGGTCAGGGTTTTCATCGGCCGTTCTCCGGGGCAGCGGGGCGGGCGGGCAGATCGAGGTCGAGGAGCGCCGAGCTGAGGCTCTTGCCGTGCGCGTCGAGCGCGAGCGAGCGCGTGACGCCGCCGCCGAGCGCGCGCAACAGCACGAAGTTCAGCGCCCCGACGTTCGGCATCTCGTGACGCGTGACCTCGCCGTCCACGATCCCGGCGAAATGCGCCCGCACGCGCTCGGCCGTCACGTGCTCGTGGAGGAGGCCGTAATCGGCCTCGTCGAACGCGATGACCGAGATGTTCGACGTGTCGCCCTTGTCGCCGGTGCGGGAATGGGCGATCTCGCGAAGCTTCATGGCCGTGCCCCTCACGCCTCGATCAGCGAGACGGACTGCGTCACGCCGGATTCGGGGATGAGGCCGGACGCGACCGCCACGACCTCGCGCGCCGTCTTCCAGGCCCCGCCGCCGCCCGCCGGCCCGTTGGTGTAGAGCGTCTCGACCTCCTCGCCGATCCGCGCCGCCTGGGCGAGCGTCTCGGTGCGCCCGGCGACGCGCACGCGCACCTCGTAGGGCTCGTGGCCGGCCGAGCGGACCGCTCCGTGCAGCGCGTCCACCCCGACGAGATCGAAGCGCAGCTCGCTCGCGCGCACGCCCGTCAGCGCGAGGCGTTCGC
>CAHJXE010000062.1 GCA_903644085.1 Hyphomicrobiales bacterium | reverse complement strand
TGCTGCGCGCGAAGACGCCGGCCGGCCGGCCGCTCGACCCCGTGGCACGCTTCCACCTCGGCAACGGGGCCCGGCTGGAGCGGCTGAACATCTTCGGCGACACCTCACCCAAAGGGATGAAGCAATCCTACGGGCTCATGGTGAATTACGGCTACGATCTCGGCGAGATCGAGCGTAACCACGAGATCTACGCGGAGCGGGGCGAGGTCATCGCCGCGCCCGCGATCCGCAAACTCGCCAAGGCCGACGCGAGGGTCGACGCGTCCCGGGAGCTCGCCACCACCTCATGAACGCGAACCTGTTCCAGCACATCTCCGACGCCGTCTCCGACACCTCCAAGATCGCGATCGAGACCGCGGCCGGCCGCCGCTACTCCTACGAGGACGTGATCCTCGAATCCGGCCGGATCGCGAACGCCTTCGCGGGACGGGGCGTGAAGCCGGGCGACCGCGTGGCCGTCCAGGTCGAGAAATCCGTCGGGGCGCTCATCCTCACGCTCGCCTGCATGCGCTTCGGGGCCGTGTTCCTGCCGCTGAACACGGCCTACACATTGGCCGAGATCGAATATTTCGTGGGCGACGCCGAGCCGTCGCTGATCGTGGTCGATCCCGCGAAGCGGGACGGCGCGGCGCCGCTGGCCGAGCGCGTCGGGGCGGCGCTCGAGACGATGGACCGCGAGGGCGCGGGCTCGCTCGGCGACCTCGCGGCGGGGGAATCGCACGCCTTCCCGACGGCGGTCGTGGAGGAGGACGACCTCGCGGCGATCCTCTACACCTCCGGCACGACCGGGCGCTCCAAGGGCGCCATGCTGACCCACGGCAACCTCGTGTCGAACGCCGTGACGCTGCGGGACGCGTGGCGCTTCACGTCGGACGACGTGCTCATCCACGCGCTCCCGATCTACCACACGCACGGCCTGTTCGTGGCCTCGAACGTCGCCATGCTGGCCGACGCCACCATGCTGTTCTGCCCGCGTTTCGACGCCGACGAGGTGATGGGCCTCATGCCCCGCGCCACCACCTTCATGGGCGTGCCGACCTTCTACACGCGGCTCCTCAAGCATCCGGGCCTGACAGTCGACGCGACGCGCCACATGCGGCTCTTCGTGTCGGGCTCGGCGCCGCTGCTGGCCGAGACGCACCGCGAGTTCGAGGCGAAGACCGGCCACACGATCCTCGAGCGCTACGGCATGACCGAGACCGGCATGAACACCTCCAACCCCTACGAGGGCCGCCGCGTCGCGGGCACGGTCGGGTTCCCGTTGGCCGAGGTCGACCTGCGGATCGTCGACGCTCAGACCGACACGGAGCTCGGCACGGACGAGGTCGGGGTGATCGAGGTGCGCGGCCCGAACGTGTTCAAGGGCTACTGGCGCATGCCGGAGAAGACCGCCGCCGAGATCCGGTCCGACGGGTTCTTCATCACGGGCGACCTCGGCAAGGTAGACCCCGAG
The DNA here is from genome assembly GCA_903644085.1 of Hyphomicrobiales bacterium. Taxonomy (GTDB): domain Bacteria; phylum Pseudomonadota; class Alphaproteobacteria; order Rhizobiales; family Beijerinckiaceae; genus Enterovirga. Next base: position 11,814 of record CAHJXE010000062.1, on the reverse strand, counting down.
GGCTACGTCCACATCGTGGGCCGGGGCAAGGACCTCGTCATCTCGGGCGGATTCAACGTCTACCCGAAGGAGGTCGAGACCGAGGTCGACCTCGTGCCGGGCGTCGCCGAGAGCGCGGTGATCGGGCTGCCGCATCCCGATCTCGGCGAGGGGGTGACGGCGGTCGTGGTGCGGGCGGAGGGCGCGAGCCTCGACGAGCGCGCGATCCTCGACGCGCTTGCGGACAAGCTCGCCAAGTTCAAGCAGCCCAAGCGCGTAATCTTCGTAGACGACCTGCCGCGCAACACGATGGGCAAGGTGCAGAAGAACGTGCTGCGGGACGAGAACGCGGGAATTTACGGGTCATAGCGCTCAGACCTGTTCGCCGCCGCTAATCGATCTTGGCGGATAGGCCGAGGTCGACCGGTCCGTCGTGGAGGTTCTCGACGTCAGGATGGTCGGGGTCGATGCGCCACCTCAGCACCAACTCGTGCTCGCGCACGACGCAGGCGTGGCACTGGTAGCCGTAATGCTCCCGGTCGCCCTTCGCGAGCGGCACGGAGCACTCGTAGCAGAGAAGGCGTTTGACGCGGGAAGCGGGCATGTGGGATTGTAACCCGTCCACCTGCCGGGCGTTCCCACGCGCCGAGACACTCACCCCCGTCACTCTCCGGACGAGTCGCCGGCATCCCGATCGCGGGTCAGGGCCGAAGCCGCGACCAGGTTGGGATGATACGCGGGGCCCACCTCGCCGGCGTCAGCCGCCTAAGGCTTCGGGGCGGGCACCGTGGCAGTCGTGGGCTGGTCCATCCGCTGGACCTTGCCGTTCTGGCGCAGAGCCAGGACGACGTCCTGCTGTGCCTTGCGGGTGAGGTACTGGTCGATCTGCTCCTTCATCTCGTCGAAGGGCGGGACCGGCTTCGTGCGCCGTTCCTCGGTCTGGATCACGTGCCAGCCGAACTGGCTCTTCACGGGCTGAGAGATCTCGCCGGGCTTCATCGCGAAGGCCGCCTCCGCGAAGGGCCCGACCATGCGGTCCTTGGTGAAGAAGCCGAGCTCGCCGCCCTCGCTCTTCGAGCCCGGATCGCTCGAGACGTCGGCCGCCACCTTGGCGAAATCCTCGCCGCCCTTCACGCGCGTCTCGACCTTCTTCGCCTCGTCCTCGCTCGTCACCAGGATATGACGGGCCCGCACCTCGTCCTCGGGCTTCATATCCTTGACGGTTTCGTCGTAGAGGGCGCGGGCGGCCTCGGGCGAGGTCGCCTTCTTCGTCTCGCGCTCCAGGTATTCGTCCACGAGCAGCTTGTCGCGCAGATACGCGAGCCGCTTTTGGAATTCCGGCGTGTCGCCGAGCTTCGCGGCTTCGGCGGCCTTCGCGCCGAGCTTCAGGTCGATCACGTAGCCGATCAGGATGCCCCGCTTCTGCGCCTCCTCGGTGTTCGGAAGCGACAGGGCCGGGTCTTCCTGCGCGACCGCGAGATCGCTCTCCGTGATCGGCGTGCCGTCGACGCGCGCCACGATCGCGTTCGGGTCGACGGGCTTCGCGACCGTGGGGGCGGGCAGGGCCGAGGGTGGCATGGGCGGCGACTGCGCGAAGGCGGAGCCGGACAGCGCGAGGCCGAGCGCCACGAAGCTGACGCGGGCAAGGCTGATGCGCGACGCGCGCGGGAGATCGATGTGCATGAACGGACCGGATACTTGCGGAGGAACTTGAGAGTTGGCTCAAGTGGCCGGGACACGTGGCCGAATCGAGGCAGGCTGGCAAGCGCACGTCTCGGCTCGCCTGAAACAGCCCGATCGGTGCGGCCGACGCCTTTCGGATGCGCGCCGCGATGCATACGTCTATAGCGTCATCCGCGAGCGTGCGGCCTGTGCGTCGCGCTCGCCCACATTCTCCGCCCTAGACGGCTGTTGCAGGTTCTCGATGCTCGGTGCTCTCGCCAAAAAGATCTTCGGCTCGTCGAACGACCGTCGGCTGAAGTCCTTCGCCCCGAAGGTCGCTGCCATCAACGAGCTCGAGCCCGAGATCTCGGCCTTGTCGGACGAAGCCCTCAAGGCGCGTACCGGGATGCTCAAGGCCGAGCTCGCGGCCGGCAAGACGCTCGACGACATCCTGGTCCCGGCCTTCGCGACGGTGCGCGAGGCGGCCCGCCGCGCGCTCGGCCAGCGCCATTTCGACGTGCAGCTCGTCGGCGGGATGGTGTTGCACGAAGGCTCGATCGCCGAGATGAAGACGGGCGAGGGCAAGACGCTCGTCGCGACGCTCGCGGTCTACCTGAACGCGCTCGCCGGCCTCGGCGTCCACGTCGTGACCGTGAACGACTACCTGGCACGCCGCGACGCGGAGTGGATGGCGCAGGTCTACGGCTTCCTCGGGCTGACGACGGGCGTCATCGTGCACGGGCTCGACGACGTCGAGCGCAAGGCGGCCTATGCCTGCGACATCACCTACGGGACGAACAACGAGTACGGGTTCGACTACCTGCGCGACAACATGAAGTACGACTTCTCGCAGATGGTGCAGCGGGGGCACAACTTCGCGATCGTCGACGAGGTCGACTCGATCCTGGTCGACGAGGCCCGTACCCCGCTCATCATCTCGGGGCCGATCGACGATCGCTCGGACCTCTACATGGCGATCGACCAGGTGGTGCCGCGGCTCCAGCGCGAGGATTACGACCTCGACGAGAAGCAGCGCACCGTGAACCTGACGGAGAGCGGCAACGAGCGCATCGAGGAGCTCCTGCGCGAGCACGACATCCTCAAGGAGGGTGACCTCTACGATGCCGGGAACATCACGCTCGTCCACCACGTGAACCAGGCCCTGCGGGCGCACAAGCTGTTCACGCGCGACAAGGACTACATCGTGCGCAACGACGAGGTCGTCATCATCGACGAGTTCACCGGCCGCATGATGCCGGGCCGGCGATACTCGGAAGGCCAGCACCAGGCGTTGGAAGCCAAGGAGCGGGTGACGGTCCAGCCCGAGAACCAGACGCTCGCCTCCATCACCTTCCAGAACTACTTCCGGCTCTACGACAAGCTCGCGGGCATGACCGGCACGGCCGCGACCGAGGCCGAGGAATTCCTCGAGATCTACAACCTCGACGTCGTGGAGATCCCGACGAACCGCGCCGTCGCGCGCGCGGACGAGGACGACGAGGTCTACCGGACCGCGACCGAGAAGTATCGCGGCATCATCAAGGAGATCGACAAGGCGCATGGGCGCCGCCAGCCCGTGCTGGTCGGCACGGCGTCGATCGAGAAGTCGGAGTTGCTCGCCGAGCTGATGCGCGAGGCCGGCTACACGCAGATGGACTTCACCGACGCGGTTGCGCTCGCCAAGGTCTACGCGGCGGCGCGCGAGGGTCGCACCACAAAGCTCTTCGCCGTGCTGAACGCCCGCTTCCACGAGCAGGAGGCCTACATCGTGGCCGAGGCCGGCATTCCGGGGGCGATCACGATCGCCACAAACATGGCCGGGCGCGGCACCGATATCAAGCTCGGCGGAAACGTGGAGATGCGCATCCTCCAGGAGCTCGCCGAGATCCCGGAGGGGCCGGAGCGCGAGGGGCGCATTTCCGCCATTAAGGCTGAGGTCGAGGCGAACAAAGCGATCGTGGTGGCGGCGGGCGAAGGACCGGACCCCGAGGTCGGGCGCAAGCAGCCCATGCCCGGCGGGCTCTACATCATCGGGACCGAGCGCCACGAATCGCGCCGCATCGACAACCAGCTGCGCGGCCGCTCCGGCCGTCAGGGCGACCCGGGGCGCTCCAAGTTCTTCCTCTCGCTCCACGACGACCTGATGCGCATATTCGGGTCCGAGCGCATGGACGGCATGCTGACGAAGCTCGGCCTGAAGGAGGACGAAGCGATCGTCCACCCCTGGATCAACAAGGCGGTCGAGAAGGCGCAGGGCAAGGTCGAGGCGCGCAACTTCGACATGCGCAAGAACATCCTGAAATACGACAACGTTATGAACGACCAGCGCAAGGTCGTGTTCGAGCAGCGCCGCGATTTCATGAGCGAGGAGAGCGTGCGCGAGACGATCGACGAGATGCGCGACGGCGTGATCGACGACCTCGTGGCGACCCACATCCCGCCCGGCGCCTATCCCGAACAGTGGGACGTCGCAGGTCTCAAGGGGGCGGTCGGCACCGCGCTCAACCTCGAGTCACCGGTCGACGCGTGGGCGAAGGAGGAGGGGATCGCGGACGAGGAGATGCGCGAGCGCCTGCGTCAGGAGGCGGGCAACGCCTATGGCAAGCGCATCGAGGCGAACTCGGCCGAGGTCATGACCTATGTCGAGAAGCAGGTCCTGCTGCAATCGCTCGACCACCTCTGGCGCGAGCACCTCGTCACGCTGGACCACCTGCGCCAGGTGATCGGCTGGCGCGGCTACGCGCAGCGCGACCCGCTGAACGAGTACAAGAGCGAGGCCTTCGACCTCTTCAACCAGATGGTCGGGCACCTGCGCGAGCAGGTCACCGGTCAGCTCATGCGCATCGAGATCGTCTACCAGCAGCCGGAGCAGAATCCGTACGAAGCGCTGCCCCAGATGACGGCCGAGCATCTCGACCCGGCAACCGGGGAGAATGAGTTCGCGTCGATCTCAGGCGGCAGCGACCACGCGACGGGCTCGTTCGGCGGGGGCGGCCCGGCGCTCGGCTTCGCGGCGGCCGCCCTGTCCGTGGACACGGCAGTGGTGGAGCGCGACCCGCAGGACCCCTCGACCTGGGGCCGCGTCGGGCGCAACGAGGCCTGTCCGTGCGGCTCGGGCAAGAAGTACAAGCATTGCCACGGACGGTTCGCCTGAGCTCGTCGGGGAGACCGATCTCCGCAATTGAGAGCGCAGCGAAGCAACCCGGACCGACGCGCAAGCCATGGGTTGCGCGGGAACCTGATGCGATGACCGGCCTCAGGCCGGGATGCGCTCTTCCACCTCGGTCGGCTCGCGCAATACGTAGCCTCGGCCCCACACGGTCTCGATGTAGTTTCGGCCCTGGCTCGCGTTCGCGAGCTTTTTGCGCAACTTGCAGATGAAGACGTCGATGATCTTCAATTCCGGTTCGTCCATGCCGCCGTAGAGGTGGTTGAGGAACATCTCCTTCGTCAGCGTCGTGCCCTTGCGGAGCGAGAGGAGCTCCAGCATCTGGTACTCCTTGCCCGTGAGATGGACGCGCGAGCCCGACACTTCCACGGTCTTGGTGTCGAGGTTGACGATGAGGTCACCCGTCGTGATGACCGACTGGGCGTGGCCCTTGGAGCGGCGCACGATGGCGTGGATGCGCGCGACGAGCTCGTCCTTGTGGAACGGCTTCGTCAGGTAGTCGTCCGCCCCGAAGCCGAGGCCCTTCACCTTGTCCTCGATGCCCGCCATGCCGGACAGGATAAGGATCGGCGTCTTGACCTTGGCGACCCTCAGCGTTCGCAGCACCTCGTAGCCGGACATGTCGGGGAGGTTCAGGTCGAGCAGGATGATGTCGTAATCATAGAGCTTGCCGAGGTCGATGCCCTCCTCGCCCAGATCCGTCGTGTACACGTTGAAGTTCTCGGACTTCAGCATCAGCTCGATACTGCGAGCGACGGCGCTGTCGTCTTCGACGAGGAGTACGCGCATTTCAATCCCCAGCGTGGCCCCGAGGCTAACGGGTGGACGGAACCCGCATGTCCGCCGCGGCCATGCGGCGGACGCTCCGTCCTGATCCGACTCAAAACGCTACGTGACGTTGGTTAACAAAGGGTGATTCTTCCGCGCAAGTGCCGCCGCCACCCGGGCGGGTCGTCGTCGCGGAAATAAGCTCTTGTTCCCCCGCCCGCCTTGCGCTCGGATACCCCGGTACGATCGGCGTCGGCTCCAGGGCGTCGCGGTCGCGATCACAATGTTGACGGGTCGGGTCAACGGAAGGTTAAGCGGCGTTGAGCGAGGCGGCGGCATCCGGGACCTTGGCGAGGCTGACCGCGGCCTTGGGCGAGATCGAGCCCGCGCGCGTGTTCGGCCGGGTCTCCGGGGTGCGCGGGCTCCTGATCGAGGTCGCGGGCCCGATCTCCGCCATGCAGGTCGGCGGCCGGGTCGACATCGCGATCGGCGGCGGTACGCAGGTTCCCTGCGAGGTGATCGGCTTCTCGGGCGAGCGCGCGCTGGCGATGCCGTTCGGCACGATCGAGGGGATCCGGCGCGGCTGCGAGGCCTGGGTCAGGCCCTCCGCACCCTCCGTCCGGCCCTCGTCGGGCTGGCTCGGCCGCGTGGTCGACGCGCTCGGGCGCCCGCTCGACGGCGCGGGCCCGCTCCCGAACGGCGACACCGCCTACCCGTTCCGCGCCGACCCGCCGGCCGCCCACGCGCGTCGGCGCGTCGGGCCGCCGCTCGATCTCGGCATCCGGGCGATCAACACCTTCATCACGGCGGCTCGCGGGCAGCGCATGGGGATCTTCGCGGGCTCGGGCGTCGGCAAGTCGGTGCTGCTCTCGATGATGGCGCGCTTCACCAAGGCCGACGTCGCGGTGATCGGGCTCGTGGGCGAGCGCGGGCGCGAGGTGCAGGAGTTCCTCCAGGACGACCTCGGCCCGGAGGGCCTGGCGCGCTCGGTCGTGGTCGTGGCGACCTCGGACGAGCCGGCCCTGATGCGTCGCAACGCCGCCTACCTGACGCTCGCGGTCGCGGAGTACTTCCGCGACCAGGGGTTGTCGGTCCTGTGCATGATGGATTCGGTCACCCGCTTCGCGATGGCGCAGCGCGACATCGGGCTCGCGGGCGGCGAGCCGCCGACCGCGAAGGGCTACACGCCGACCGTCTTCAGCGAGCTGCCGCGGCTCCTGGAGCGCGCCGGGCCGGGGCCGGGGGAGGGGACGATCACCGGGCTGTTCACGGTGCTGGTGGAGGGCGACGACCACAACGAGCCCGTGGCGGACGCGGTGCGCGGCATCCTCGACGGGCATATCGTGATGGCGCGCGAGATTGCCGAGCGGGGCCGCTACCCGGCGATCAACGTGCTGCGCTCGGTCTCGCGCACCATGCCGCGCTCGTGCGATCCGGCCTTCCTGCCCGTCGTCAAGAAGGCTCGGCAAGTGCTTGCCACCTATGGGGACATGGAGGAGCTGATCCGGCTCGGCGCCTACCGGGCCGGATCGTCGGAGGAGGTCGACGAGGCCGTGTCGCTGATGCCACAGCTCGATCAGTTTCTGGGTCAGCGTAAGGAAGAATCAACCTCCATCCAGGATGGTTACCGTCGTCTCGCGGAGATCCTGGGGGTTGGCTGAGAGCCGCTTCGAGAGCCCCTCGCGCGAGGCAGCGTGGAGTCACATCAATGAAGTCGCGGGATACGCTGATCCGCCTCAAACGCTTCCAGGTCGACGAGAAACGACGCAGGGTCGCGCAGATCGAGATGATGATCGCCGAGTTCGACCGCATGGCGGCCGACCTCGACCGCGAGGTCGCGACGGAGGAGGCCAAATCGGGCATCTCCGACCTCGCGCACTTCGCCTATCCGACCTATGCCAAGGCCGCCCGTGGCCGGCGCGACAACCTGAAGCGCTCGGCCGACGAGCTGAAGGGCCAGCTCCAGGAGGCGCAGGCCGAGCTCGGCGAGGCCTTCGAGGCGCTGAAGAAGGTCGAGATCCTGGAGAGCCGGGAGCGCACGGCCGAGCGCGTCGCGGACGGCGCCCGCGAGCAGGCCGCGATGGACGGGATCGGCCTCTCGCGCGCCGCGATGCGGGCCTGAGCCGGTCAGATTACCGGCAGCTGGGGTGCGGCGCCGCGGGAGAGGTGGCCCGAGAGCCGCGGATCGTCCGCGATCTCCACCGCCCGGCGGTACGGCTTGAAGCCTGCCGAGAGATAGAACGGCAGCGCGGCCGGGTGGTCGAGCGTGCAGGTGTGGAGCCAGAGCCGTCGGATGCCGCGCGCGAAGGCGCGGCGGATCGCCTCCGCGACGAGGAGGCGTCCGAGACCACCACCCGTCGCGCCCGGCACGAGCCCAAGGAACGACAGCTCGCATTCGCCGGACGTTCGGAAATCGAGTTCGACGAGCCCGCGATCCTCGCCATCGATCCCGAAGGCGAGGGCCTCGACCCTGGGATCCGCGATGATCGCTTGGAGACGCGCGTCGCTGAGCACCGCGCGGCTGAACCACAGCCACGGCTCGCCGACCCGCGCGTACAGGCCACGATAGCGGGGCAGGTCGCGCCCGATCGGCTCGAAGCGGTGGGGGATGTCGGGCGCGGGCCTGAGAAGCGAGGGCGCGGCCGCCATCTCCAGATAGGTCGCGACGGCCGCGATCTTGCCGGGCGGCAGGTCGAGAATGCCGTCGAGCTCGCCGCTCGCGGTCGGCTGCGGTCGCGCCACCATGTCGTCACTCCGTCGCGGATCTCCATCTAGAGACCCGATGCGGTGTCCGCCACCCGGCCACGCGCCGGGCGAGGCCGCCGCATTCTCGGCATGTTGCGCGCGCACAGACCCGCCCCGAACAGGAACGGCGGACTTGTGGCCTACCGGACGCTCGGGCAGAGACGTCCGGAGACGGGCCAGCTTTCGCCGGATCCGTCCGAGCCGGCGATTGGATCGAAGGATCGATGAAGAACGTCAAGGAATTCATGTGGCCGCTGATCGGTCTCGCGGCGGTCGCCGTGTCCGGCTGGCTGCTCTACCGCGAGTTGACGACGACGTCGCTGTACGAGATCGGCGAACGCCTGGTCGAGATCCCGCCGCACCGCTACGCGCTCGCCTTCGCGTCGACGCTCGTCGCCTACGCGGCGCTCGCCTGGTACGACCGCATCGCGCTCCTGCATCTGGGCGTGCGCCACATCTCGTGGCTCTTCGTGTCGATCACGTCCTTCACCACCTACGCGCTCTCGCACAACATCGGTGCCTCCGTGTTCTCGGGCGCGCTCGTTCGCTACCGGGCCTACACGTCGAAGGGCCTGTCGGCGCCGCAGGTCGCGGTGCTGGTCGCGCTGTGCTCCTTCACCTTCGCGCTCGGCACGGCGCTGCTCCTCGGGGCGGTCCTCGTCTACGAGCCCGAACTCCTGTCGCGCGTCGCGGACCGCATCCCGGCCGTCCTGTCGAACGCCACGACCGCCCGCGTCGTCGGCATCGCGCTGCTCGCGGCGGCCGCCGTGTATATCGTGGGATCGCTCCTGCACCTGAAGCCGGTGAAGATCCGCGGCTTCCTGATCGCCTACCCGCGTCCGAACGTGATGGGCCGCCAGATCATCGCGGCGCCGCTCGAGCTGCTCGGCGCCGCCGGCATCATTTATTTCGCGCTGCCGGAGGCCGGCAATCCTGGATTCCTCATCGTGCTCGGCGCGTTCCTCGCGGCCTTCTCGCTCGCGCTCGCCAGCCACGCGCCGGGCGGGCTCGGCGTGCTCGAACTGATATTCGTCGCGATGATGCCCGACGTCGACAAGGCGGCCGTGGTGGCGGCGCTCCTCGTGTTCCGGCTGTTCTACCTCGTGCTGCCGCTGCTCATCGCGATCCTGGTCGTGCTGCTCTTCGAGCGCGCGCGGCTCGCCTCCGCGTGGAGCCAGCGCATGCCGACCTCGATCCCGCCCATCCCCTCGCCGCCGCCCTCCTGAGTGCCGCGATGCGGCCCCGCCTGCGCCGCCTCCGGTTCGGTCTCGCGACCATCCTCGGGCTGAAGCGGCTCGGGTTCTTCATCCCCTACCGGTACGCGGCCCGCGCCGTCCCGGCCGCCTATCCGGCCCTGGAGCCGCTCTTCGCCCGGGCCGAGCCTGCCATGATGGCGGTTCTGGACGAGATCGAGACCCGTGCGGCCGATCTCGGGGCGATCGTCGGCGGGCCAGGTCCCGCGCGCTTCGACCAGGACTGGTTCCCGCGCCTCGACGCGGCCGCAGCCTACGCGATCGTGCGATCGACCCGGCCCCGCCGGGTCGTGGAGATCGGGTCGGGCCACTCGACCCGCTTCCTCGCCCGCGCGGTCGCGGATGGCGGGCTCGCGACGCAGATCGTGGCGATCGATCCGAACCCGCGCGCCCGGCTCGACGGGCTGGACGTTCGTCGCGAGGCCCGGCTACTGGCGGACACCGATCCGGCCACCATCGAGGCGCTCGGGGCGGGCGACATCCTGTTCGTCGATTCGAGCCATGTCGCGATGCCGGGCACCGACCTCGACCGCATCGTCGGCGACGTGCTGCCGCGCCTGCCTGCGGGCGTGCTGCTGCATCTGCACGACATCGTCCTGCCGGATGCCTACCCGCCGGACTGGGCGTGGCGGGGCTACAACGAGTCGATCGTCGCGGCGGCGCTGATCGCGCGCGGCGGCTGCGAGATCGTGTTCTCGAGCCGATGGATCACGTCCCGCCACCCGGGGCGGGTCGCGGCGGGCGTTCTCGGGCGCATTCCGCTGCCGGCGGGCGCGCGCGAGACGAGCCTCTGGCTCAAGCTGTGACCGGTTCGCGGCGGATCACGAGGCCCGTCGCGCCGAGCATCACCGCCATCCCGGCCGCCTCCGGCCAGCCGAACGGCTCGTCCGCCCAGATCGTGCCGACCGAGACCGCGATGATCGGGCTCACGAACGCGTAGAGGCCGGCCCGGAAGGCGCCCCATTCGCGGATGAGCCAGAGATAGATCGAGAACGCGCCGAGCGACCCCGCGACCACCAGAAAGGCGAGCCCGAACGCCGCCCGCCCGTCGCTCCAGAAGGCCCGGACCCATGCCGGGTCATAGCCCTCGATCGCGAACGAGACCGGCACGAGCAGTACGCCCCCGATCGTGACCTGCCAGAAGGCGAGTGCCACGGGTGAGGTTTCGGCGACGAGCGGCCGCGAGATCACCGATCCCCATGAGTAGCATAGCGTACCGACCATGATCGCCGCGATGCCGAGCGCGACCGAAATACCCTCGGTGCCGCCCGAGCGCCGCGTCGAGAACAGGAGCACGAGGCCGACGATGCCGAGCCCGATCGCCGCTACCCTCCGGCCGGTAATCCGCTCCTCGCCATAGAGGGCGCCGACCGTGATCGTGAAGATCGGGATGAGCGACAGGTTGACGATCGCGGAGAGGCCGGAGGGCACGCGGGCGACGCCCCAGAACACGAAGGCGTAGCACCCCGTCGTCGTCAGCAGCGACGCGCCGACCAGCCGGACGGGGTTCGACGGCGCGAGCGGGACCTGGCGCACCGCCAGATACGCGTAGAACAGCGCGCCCGCGATGAGGAATCGGATCGCCGCGAGGAAGATCGGCGGCACGACGAGCGCGGCCGACTTCATCGGCAGCCAAGTCAATCCCCAGATCGCGGACATGATCAGGAAGGCGGCGAAACGCATGACGATCCGGCTCTGGCGCCCGTCGGCGCGTCGGGAATGGGACGTGCTCGCGCGCCGCAGGTCAAACGCAAGTCAACCGATTGTGCCAACTGTGAAAGATCAGTTACTCTGATGACACGCGCGCTCGGGGGAACTCGCGGCCACGAGGATCGACACACGCATGGCGGACGCCATCCTTCCCATACCGGCCAACCTCGCGCCGGCTCATCTCGCACCCGCGATGCCGCCGAGCCCGCGCGCCCGGCGCGCGGCCGAGCGCAAGGCCGCCGATTATGAGCGCGGTTACTCCATCTCCTACAAGCGCCTGGGTCTCGCCTTCGCGGCGGAGGGCGTGATCGTCGCAACTTCGCTCGCGGGCGCGTGGCTCTTTGCCAGCATCTACGGAGGCGGCGACCCGCTCGCCTTCTGGATGATGATGCTGGCCCCGGTCGCCTACGCGGTGATCGAGTTCAGCCGCGTGCCGCTCGCGGTCTCGATTCGCACGCAGCGCTCGACCACGCTCCGCATCGTGGCGGCGCTCGGCGTCGCGGGCGCAGCGGTGGTGACCGTCAAGTC
>CAHJXE010000061.1 GCA_903644085.1 Hyphomicrobiales bacterium | reverse complement strand
CGAACCAGGCGGCGTCGGGCACGGCGGGTGCCGGCTCGCCCATGCCGGCGATCACCTGTGCGAGGGTCGGGGCCGCGGTGAGCCCGCCCGCCGTGTGCACGAGATGGCCGTCGCGCCATGGGATCGTCGGCGCGTCGCGGATCGCGGCCCGGCAGCCCGCGAGGTCCTGCGCGTCGATCCCGCCGCCCAATGCCGCGATGTCGGCCACGAGGTCGCGCGCGACCTCGCCCCGATAAAAGTCATCGAGGCCCGACCTCGCCAGATACTCCAGCGTGCGGGCGAGCTCGCCCAGCCGGAAGAAGCCGGTCTCGCCCTGGTAGGGCGGGGTGGGTGGTAGGCCGCCCGGCAGGTAGATCCGCGCGCTCTCCTCGTAGAGGCGCAGCACCGGGGCGGAGGCCGCGACCTTCAGCGTCGTGAACCAGTCCTGCGCGAGGCCGCGCCTCGCGAGCGCGACTGCTGGCGCCAGCACGTCGGCGATCGGCAGGCCCGCCCCGAACGCCTCTTGCAGGAGTCGGTAGCCCGCGACCGCGGAGGGCACGCAGAACGAGAGCGGGCCGTGGACGTTGCGGTCGCCTTCCACCTCCGGCCAGGTGAAGAGGTCGCTCTTCATGACGCCGGTCAGCGGGTAGTCGGCGGCGCTCGTATTGCGGCCCGAGACGGGACCGAAATCCACGACCTTCGCTTGTGTGGCTCCTGCCGGCAGGACGAGCGCGAAGCCGATGCCCCCGAGCCCGCTGTTCCACGGCTCGACCGCCGCCAGCGCGAAGGCGGTCGCGACGGCCGCGTCGGCCGCGTTGCCGCCGGCCTCCAGGATCGCCGCGCCGGCCTCCGCAGCCTCCCGGTTCTGCGCCACAACGATGCCGTGGCGCCCGGCCGCCACGGGCTTCGTCAGCGTCCAGTTCTGGGTGCGATAAGGGGTGTGCGGGTGCGGCATGGACGTGACGTAGCGCTCATCGCGCTCGGTCGGCAACTCACATCGGTCGCACGAACGTCGGCTCGTGACGTCTCGCAGATGTGATCCCGTCCGCCGTCGGGAACCCGCAATCGTCGCCCACATCTCTGCCGACACGAGAGCGATGAGAAGGTCGAGCCGATATGATGGACGTGAGCGAGAAACCGAGAACCGGCGTGACCGAGAGCGACGAGGCTTTGCAGGCGCGGCTGACCGCCTTCAACAAGCGGCGCCTCCATCCGGGCCTGCCGGGCGGCAATTGGCGCGCGGAGATCGAGGACGACGCCGAGTTCCTGCTGCTCGAGGGCGAGTTCATCGAGCGCGAGCGCCGCGCCGTCGCGGAGCGCGCGGCCGCCGCCCCGACCGACCCGGACGGGTTCGACGCCTGGCTGACCGACCTCACGGATACCGGACCCGGGCAGCACGACCCGCTGTTTCCATGGATCGCAGACCATTGCTCGATGGACGAGATGAAGTGGTTCCTCGCCCAGGAGGTCGCCGGGGAGGCCGGGTTCGAGGACCTCACCGCGCTGACGCAGGTGAAGATGCCGGTCGCTCCGAAGCTCGAACTCGCCCGCAATTACTGGGACGAGATGGGGCGCGGCAACGAGAAGGGCATGCACGGACCTCTCCTGGAGACGCTCGCGCGCCGGCTCGGCCTCGAGGCGCAGATTGCCGGGACGGTGTGGGAATCGCTGGCGCTGGCGAACACGATGGCGGCGCTCGCCTGGAACAGGCGCTACGCCTACCACTCCATCGGGTCGCTCGGCATCGTCGAGCAGACAGCGCCGGACCGCGCGGCCGCGGTCGGGCGCGGGCTGAAGCGGCTCGGCGTGCCGACCGGCGACCGGCACTATTTCGACCTCCACGCGATCCTCGACGTGAAGCATTCCGAGGCCTGGAACGCGGAGGCCATTCGACCGCTGGTCGCGGCCAATCCCGGCATCGCGCACGCGATCGCAGAGGGCGCGCTGATGCGGCTGCGATGCGGGGAGCGCTGCTTCCAGCGCTACCGGGCCGAGCTCGGCTGGCAGGCGGACGCGACGGGCGAGCACACGGTCCCGCCGTCGGCTTGACGGAGTGCGCGCGCCAAGCTGTACGTAACAGTACGATCTTGGGAGATCGCCGGGCGACCCTCGCCCAGACGTTCGGCTTTGCCTAAAACCAAGTTCGGTTTCTGGTCTTCGCGCTCGGGTCGTGGCGAACCGGTCCAACGCCGCTCCCCGATCGCGTCGGCTCCGACCCGTCCGGACACGCTCAGCCATCCGGTGACGCGTGTCCGGGCGGGCCGGTTTCCGACTCGGCCGGTCACGGTTAGTCGATCCGGTGGCCGGTCCCAGGGTCGAACAGGTGCACAGCCGAGGGCTCGACCGAGAGGCCGATGGCGTCGCCGTCGGCGGCCTGGTCCAGCAACTGCGTCTGGACGATGAAGTCCTGGCCCCCCAGCTTTCCGTGCAGGAGCCGCGTCGCGCCGAGCTCCTCGGCGAAATCGACCCGCATGCGTAGGGAGGCCCCGTCGGCCGCACGACGGGTCGCCTCCTCAGGCCGGATGCCGACCTCGACGGGCGTGCCGGGCGCGAGCGCTGCGGCGGCCGGGACGGTGACGCGACCGCCCTCGGGCAGCGCCACGATCCCGCCTGGCTCTACCGTGCCGGCGAGGATGTTCATAGGCGGCGAGCCGATGAAGGTCGCGACGAAACGCGTCATCGGCCGGCGATAGATCTCGATCGCGGTCCCGACCTGCTCGACCCGGCCCGCGCTCATGACGACGAGCTGGTCGGAGAGCGTCATCGCCTCCACCTGGTCGTGCGTCACGTAGACGGCCGTGACGCCGAGCGAGCGCTGGAGCCGCTTGATCTCGACCCGCATCTGCACGCGCAGCTTCGCGTCGAGGTTCGAGAGCGGCTCGTCGAAGAGGAAGACCTGCGGCTTGCGGACGATCGCCCGCCCCATCGCGACCCGCTGACGCTGGCCGCCGGAGAGCTGGCGCGGGTAGCGGTCGAGCATCTCGCCGAGCCCGAGGATGCGGGCCGCCTCCGCGACGCGCGTCTCGATCTCGGGCTTCGGCGTCTTCCGGTTGCGCAACCCGTAGGCGAGGTTGTCGCGCACCCGCATGTGCGGATAGAGCGCGTAGTTCTGGAACACCATCGCGATGTCGCGGTCCGCCGGCTCGACGTCGTTGACGGTGCGGCCGTCGATCGCGACCGTGCCCGAGCTCACGGTCTCCAGGCCCGCGATCATGCGCAGCAGGGTCGACTTTCCGCAGCCCGAGGGGCCGACGAGGACGCAGAACGTGCCGTCCGCGACGTCGAACGAGACGCCCCGCACGGCCTCCTGGCCCCCCGCATAGACCTTGCGCAGGTTCGACAGCGTGACCGAGCCCAAAACTAGTTCTCCCCCACCGCTACTTTTCCGTCTCGACGAGGCCGCGCACGAAGAGCTTACGCATGGAGAGCACGATCGCGATCGGCGGCAGCATCGCGAGGATCGCGGTCGTCATCACGAGGTGCCAGTAGGGGCTGCCCTCGCTGGCCGATTGCGCGAGGCGCTGGATGCCCATCACGACGGTCTCGTAGCCGGGCTCGGTCGTGACGAGGAGCGGCCAGAGGTACTGGTTCCACCCGTAGATGAACAGGATGATGAACAGCGCCGCGACGTTCGTTCGCGAGAGCGGCACCACCATGTCGACGAGGAAGCGCAGCGGTCCCGCGCCGTCGATGCGCGCCGCCTCCGTCAGCTCGTCCGGGATGGTCATGAAGACCTGTCGGAACAGGAAGGTCGCGGTCGCGGACGCGATAATCGGGATCGTCAGGCCCGCGTAGCTGTTCAAGAGGCCGAGCGAGGCCGTGACCGCGAAGGTCGGCAGGATGCGGACCTCGACGGGGAGCATCAGCGTGATGAAGATGATCCAGAAGGCCGCGACCCGGAACGGGAAGCGGAACCACGCGATCGCGAAGGCGGAGATGAAGGAGATCGCGATCTTGCCCGCCGCGATGACGAGCGCCATGACGAGGCTGTTCCACAGCATGTGCCCGACCGGCTGGAGCCCGGCGCCCGGCTGCCCGTCGATGAGCGCCGTGCGGTAGTTCTTGACGAAGTCGGGCCCCGGCCAGAGCGGGAAGTCGCCCGTCATGAAGTCCGAACCCGGACGGGTCGAGACCACGAAGGCGAGCCAGATCGGCGTGAGCATGACGGCGATCCCGACGATCAGGATCGCGTGGACCAGCAACCGTGAGCCGAGCCTCCCGCCGACCATCAGTAGTTGATCCGCCGCTCGAGGAAGCGGAACTGCACGGCGGTGAGCGCGATGACGATGACGAGTAGCACGACGGATTGTGCGGAGGACGAGCCGAGGTTCAGCCCGATGAACCCGTCCTTCCAGACCTTGTAGACGAGGAGCGTCGTCGACTGGCCGGGACCGCCGCCCGTCGTCGCGTGAACGACCCCGAACGTGTCGAAGAACGCGTAGACGACGTTCACCACGATGAGGAAGAAGGTCGTGGGCGCGAGGAGCGGGAACACGATCGTCCGGAACTGCCGCCATGGACCCGCGGCGTCGATCGAGGCGGCCTCGAGCAGCGAGCGCGGGATGGATTGCAGGCCCGCGAGGAAGAACAGGAAGTTGTAGGAGACCTGTTTCCAGGCGCTGGCGAACACGATCAGGATCAGCGCCTGCGTCCCGTCGACGTTGTAGTTCCACGCGATGCCGAGCACCCGCAGGAGCCGGGTCAGCGGGCCGATCGACGGGTTGAGCAGGAACGCCCACAAGATCGCGGCGAGCGCCGGCGCGACCGCGTAGGGCCAGATCAGGAGCGCCGAGTAGATCTCCGCGCCCCGCGACACGCGGTCGACCAGCACCGCGAGCAGCAGCCCGACGACGAGCGCGGAGACCGCGACGGCGGCCGAGAAGATCATCGTGGTGCCGAACGACTCGAGGTAGAGCGGGTCGGCCCAGAGGTCGCGGAAGTTCTCGAGCCCCACGAACTCGGTCTTCAGCCCGAACGCGTCCTCGCGCTGGAAGCTCGTGATCACCGCCTGCACGGCCGGCCAGACGAAGAACACGACCGTGACCGCGAGCTGAGGCGCGAGGAGCGCCAGCGGCAGGGCCGTGCCGCCGAAGGTGACGCGTTTCGCTTGCATCAGACTTGGGACGCTGCGCGCAAGGTGGCCGGATCCCGGCCGAGTCGGGATCCAGGTCCGAGCGCGATCAGCTGTTCGTCTTCTCGAACTGCCGCAGCATCTCGTTCGCGCGGCGCTGGGCGTCCTCCAACCCCTGCTTCGCGGTCTTCTTGGCCGTCAGCACGTTCTCCATCTCCTCCTCGATCACGTCGCGGATCTGGGCGAAGTTGCCGAAGCGCAGGCCCTTCGAGTTC
Source organism: Hyphomicrobiales bacterium (assembly GCA_903644085.1). Taxonomy (GTDB): domain Bacteria; phylum Pseudomonadota; class Alphaproteobacteria; order Rhizobiales; family Beijerinckiaceae; genus Enterovirga. The sequence goes on along the minus strand of CAHJXE010000061.1, from coordinate 7,987 downwards.
TCGGTCGGCGGGTTGAGGTTGATCTCCTCGACCGCGACGCTCGAACCCGCGTTCTTGTCGTAGTAGCCCGAGGCCTTGGTCTGCTCGTAGGCGGCCTTGGTGATCGGCAGGTAGCCGGTATTCTGGTGCCACCAGGACTGCACGTCGGGCTTCGACAGGTAGTTGAAGAACTGCGCGACGCCCTTGTACTCGGCGGCGGGGCGGCCCTTCAGCACCCACAGGGTCGCGCCCCCGATGATGGAGTTCTGCGGCGCGCCCTTCACGTCCGCGTAGACCGGCAGCATGCCGAAGCCGACGTCGAACTTGGCGTTCGCGATGATCCCGCCGCGCGATCCGGATGACTGCATCTGGATCCCGCACTCGCCGGAGAGGAACTTCGGGTTCGCCTTGTCGGTGCGGCCGCCGTAATCGAAGGTCTTGTCCTTCTGCCATTCGGCGAGGTTCGCCCAGTGGCGCTCGACGAGCGCGTTCGCGATCGTCATCTTGGCGGACATGCCGCCGAGCCCGTTCTCCTCCGTGCCGATCGGCACGTTGTGGAGCGTCGACAGGTTCTCGACCTGCACCCAGGACGGCCAGTTGGTCGTGAAGCCGCAGGCGGCCCCCGAGGCGCGCAGCTTCTTCGCGTCCTCGGCGACATCCTCCCAGGTCTTGGGCGCCTTGTCCGGGTCGAGCCCGGCCTTCCGGAACATGTCCTTGTTGTAGTACAGGATCGGCGTCGACGAGTTGAACGGGAAGGACAGCATGTTGCCCTTCGTGTCGCTGTAGTAGCCCGTGATCGTCGGCAGGTAGGCCTTCGGGTCGAACTCGACCTTCTCGTCGCGCATCAGCTCGTAGACCGGGTAGACCGCGCCCTTGGCGGCCATCATCGTGGCCGTCCCGACCTCGAAGACCTGCACGATCGCGGGCTGCTGCTTTGCCCGGAAGGCCGCGATGGCGCCCGTCATGGCTTCCGGATAGGTGCCCTTGAACACGGGCACGATCTTGTAATCGCTCTGGGACGCGTTGAAATCGGCCGCGATCTTCTCGAGTTTCTGCCCGAGATCGCCCGACATGGCGTGCCACCATTGGACCTCGGTCGCCGCGAGGGCGGGTCCGCTCGCCAGCCCGAGCGCGAGCGCGGCAGCCATGGTCTTCATCGTGTCCGTCCCTGGATCGGCCTCGGCTCGCGAGGCTCTGTTGTCTCCCATCATGGTAGCACGAACGCCGGGTGACGGTTCAATGACAATCGGATGACAGCGTCGGGGCCGACATCCGGATCAGAGATAGTCGACGATCGACAGCTTGAGGATCGTGGAGGTGGTCTGGTAGCTCGCCTGGAGCTGGGTCTGCATCTGCAACAGGTTGACCGCCGTCTCGTTCGGGTCGGTGTTCTCGGTCTTGTCCAGCGTGTTCTGGACCTGGGTCCGGGTCGCGCCCGAGATGGCGGCGGCCGATTTCATCGCAGCCGAGGCCAGCGACATGTCGGTCGCGACATCCGCGACGGACTGTCCCGTCGCGAAGCCGAGCCTGTCCGAGACCCGGCTCGACAGGGCGGCGTAGCGCTTGCCCGCTGTCGGGTCCGTCTGGAAGACGCCAAGGCCAGGAGAGACGGGTACCGGAAATTCGGACGCCAGGGCGGCGAAGCTCGCGAGCACCGTCTGGAAGGCGGGCTCGTCCGCCTGCGCCCCGATGCCGACGCTGCGCCCGTCCCCGACCTTGACCGGCGCCGTCTCGCGGACCGACCCTGTCGCCTCGCCGCCCGCATACCAGATCACGGTGTTCGCTGCGGTGCCGGACGTGAGGCTTGTCGCGACGGCGGGCGAGCCGACCACCCGATGCGGCGGGTTCGTGGCCGTTCCCGCGAAGAAGTCCACGGAGGCTTGCATCGCGGAGGCGGACGCGAGCGTCGTGTGTGCGAGCGTGCTGATGGAGGCCGTCAACGCGATCCCGAGATTCGTCGCCGTCTCCTCGTTCGTGTCGCCGATCGGGAACGTGTTGTCGGCGGTCGCGGAGCCCTTGGGGCTGGCGGTCAGCGTGAGGGTCGTGGTCGTCCCGTCCGGCAGCTTGAACGTGAAGCCGACCGTATCGCCGGCGTCGGGCTGGGACGCGACGGTCAGCGTCGTGGCGACTGGCGCGCCGGCCGGCGTCGTCGCGGTGATCGCGGTCGAGCTGGAGGTGACGGCCGAAGCGGTCGTGTCGAATTTCAGGCCGAATGGCGAGCCGGCGGCATCCTCCCCGAGCGTGACGGTGCTGGGCGCGCTCGCGAGGGTCAGCCGCCCGAAGATCGTCGGCGAGGCGGTGCTCGCGTCGGGCGCCCCGAGGTCGGCCGCCTTGCGCTCGGCGATCAGGGTCGTCAGCCCGGCATGCGTGCTGTCGCCATTCAGGATCGTGTCGTAATCAGCGACGGGCTTCGTCGTATCGTCGCGGCCCGAATAGAGGTAGCGCCCGTTCGCCTGCGTGTTCAGGATGTCGATGGCCTGCTGGAGCGACCCGGCCGCGATGATGGGTGCCGCCTCCTGGTTCACGCTGCTTCCCGAGCCGGCGCTGTCCGCTGCCGTCTTCGTGGAGAGGACGAGCTTGCCGAGCGACGTCAGGCCCGTGTTGATGAGCGAGACCCGGTTCTGCCCGTCCTTCGTGTTGGCGTCGTAGCCGTCGAGCGTCGTCAGCTGGCCGCGCATGTCGAGGCTGACCGCCGCGCCGAGGCCGAGCCCCGCGTAGGTCTGCGCCTTCTTGCCGGTCGAGAGCTGCTCCTGCAGCGAGCCGAGCCCCGACTTGAGGTCGGTGAAGCGCGTGATGGAGCGCTGGGCCGCCATCGCGGCTGTGCCGTAGGAGGTGATGGTCACTGGCCGACCCTCAGCAGCATGTCCATCATGTCCTTGGCGGCCGTCAGGATGCGCGCGTTCGCCCCGTAGGCCGTCTGCAACTGGATGAGCTGCGTCATCTCCGTGTCGATGTTCACGCCCGCGTCCTGCGAGTAGCGGCTCTTCACCGCGTTCAGCACGGTCTGCTGGCCCTCGTTCAGCTGGGTGGCGGAATTCGCGTTCGCCGCCTGGGTCACGACGATCTGCGAGGAGAAGTCCGCGAGCGTGCCCGTGTAGGGCGCGTTCGATCCGCCGATGCCCGACGCGCCCGTGAAGGTCCGCGAGGCTGAGGTCAGCTGATCGAGGAGAAAGATCGGCCGGGTCGGGGTTTCATCCTGCTTCATCGGGGTCGTGAAGTTCACGAGCGAGGTGGGGCTCGCCGCGACCGTCTTGCTGACCTGGATGCGCCCGGCGAAGCCCGTGAGCTGGGACCCGTGTTCGAGGCTGCCGCTATAGGGCTGCCCGGCATCCCCGTCGACGAAGAGCGCGAGCTGCCCGCTTCCGTTGAGAGGGTCCGTGACGCTGGTCAGGGCCGACATCGCGGTCACCGACGTCGTGGCCGTCGTGCCTGTCGGCCCGTTGTCCAGGATCGACAGGGTCGAGCCGCCGGGCGAGGAGACGTTGAACTGCGAGCTCGAACCCAGGGTCGCCTGCACCTTCGCGACCACGGCCGTCATGCCGGCCGACATGTCGAGCCCGACCGTGCTCCCGTCGGCGGAGGTGGCGGCGGTCGCCGACGCCGCGCTGTCCGCGCGCACGAAGGTCACGGTCTTCGCGACGCCGCCGGCGGTGGTCGCGACCGTGAGGCTGTTGCCCGGGCTCAGCTTCGACAGGTCGAACGAGAAGCCGGTCCCGGAGGCCGCGGTGGCCGGCACCGGCGTCCCGGCGACGGTCTTGTCGGAGAGGGAGGAGGCGAGACCGGCCGCGAACTCGTCGAGCTGCCTCTGGGACTGGACGAGCGTCTCGTCGCGCAGCTCGACCAATCCCTTGATCTCGCCCGACCGGATCACGCCTGACGCGATGAGATCGGACTTGTGGCCGAGGGAATCGGTCGCGGTGATCGTCCCGACGCTGCGCTTGGCCGGGTCCGTGCCGTAGGCGGATTGTGCGCCGATCGGGGATCGCCGGTCGAAGGAGAGCTGGGCCGAGCTCGATCCGTCGAACAGCGTGAAGCCGCCGGTCGTCGCGATCGTGACCGAGCCGTTCGCCTGCTGCGTGACGTTCACGTCCACGAGTTCGGAGAGCTGGTCGATCAGCGCGTCGCGCTGGTCCTGGAACGCCGCCGTCCCGGTATCGGCCGACGGCGAGGTCACCTGCGCGTTCACCTGCGCGATCTGCTTCAGCAGCGTATTCGCCTTGTCGACGTCCTGCGCCAGGGCGTCCTCGGTGTTCTGCCGCAGCGACTGGACCTGTTTCGTGAGGCTGTTCAGGGAACCCGCGAGGTCGCTCGCGGCCGCGAGCGTGCCCGCCTGGGCGGTGTACTGGTCCGGCGCGTTGGCGAGAGATTGCAGCGAGCCCGCATAGGCGTTGACCAGCGTCGAGAGCGAGCCCGTGCCGCCCGGCGCGTCGAACATCGCGTCGAGCGAGGAGGCGTAGCTCGACCTGACCGCCGTGTAGGAGGCGCCTGCCGTCTCGAGCCGCAGCTGGCGCTGCACGAGCGAGTTCAGGATGCGCGTCGCGCCGACCACGTTGACGCCGGTCGTCTGGTCGCCCGAGACCTGCTGTGTGGAGGTGAGCGTGCGACGCGTGTAGCCGACCGACCCCGCATTCGCGACGTTCTGAGAGACGACGTCCATCCCGGCCTGCGTCGCGCGCAGGCCCGAGGCCGCCGTGCCGATGACCGACGTGAGGCCCATCGTACGTCACTCCGCTCCGAGATCGGTCAGCGGATGATGTTGATGACGTCCTGCAGCATCTGCTGCGCCGTCGACATCACCTTGGTGTTCGCTGAATAGGCCTGCTGGGTCACGATCATCTTGGAGAACTCGTCCGAGATGTCGGTGTTCGACTGCTCGACGGAGCCGCCCGTGAGCTTCGTGCCGTTCAGCCCGATCGACGGGTTGCCGGATTCGCTCGTCGCCGAGTAGGCGCCGCCGGTCTCGCGCTTCAGCCCGTCGTCGTTGGCGAAATGGGCGACCGCCACCTGAGCGATCTTCGCCGTCTGCCCGTTCGAGTAGCTCCCCGAGATGGAGCCGTCGCTCCCGACCGAGATCTTCGACAGCGTGCCGGAGGTGTACCCGTTCTGGTCGATGCTCGACGTCACCTCGCCGGTGGAATCCCCGTATTGGGTCAGGCCGCCCGCTCCGAGCTTCAACGTCACGTTGCCGATCGAGAGCCCGTTCGCGGTCAGACCGTTGATCGGGACCGTCGCCGAGGAGGTCATCTTGCCGGTGTTGTCGAACGTGACGCTGGCGTTGATGTTCTGCCAGGCCGTGTCCGTGCCGGTCGCGTCCGGGTTCGCGCCGTAGAAGAGTTGCCAGGTATCCTCCGTCGACCCGGAGGCGTTCGCGGTCTTGGCCCAGCGCAATTGTACGGTCGTGGCCGTCCCGGCCGAGTTGTAGACCGAGACTTGGCCTCCGGAGACGGACTCGGCCAGGAACGTCGCCTTGTCGCTTCCGACGACCTTGCCTGTTCCCGTGCCGGTCGCGGGTGGCATGGGCGGCGGCGAGGGATCGGTGCCGAAATCGGCCGGCTTCAGCAGCGCCGAGGCAGGCGTTCCGTCGTAGTTGGACGGTTTCGGGGTCGAGGGCAGGTTGCCGGAATAGTCGATCTCGCCGGTGACCTTCGCGGGAATGGCGGCGCTCGAGAGCTGGATCGGCGCGTTGGTGCCGCCCACGACCGCTCCCGTCGCCGGATCGTAGGTCGTGCCCACGAGGTAGTTGCCGGCGCCGTTGACGAGGTAGCCCTGCGCGTCGCTCGCGAAGTCGCCCCGGCGCGTGTAGAGGCTCGCACCCTTGAAGGCGGGCGCCTGCGCGGAGCCGGTATTCGCCGCCACGGCGAAGAAGCCCTCGCCCGAGAGCGCCATGTTGGTGTTCACGCCGGTCGTGCTGAGCGTGCCCTGGAGCGTGTTCGTGAGCTGGGAGTAGGCCGAGACCGATCCCGCGAGCTCATGCTTCGCGGGTGCGTCCGGGATCAGGTCGACGAAGCTCGTATCGACCCGCTTGAAGCCGATGGTGGACGAGTTCGCGATGTTGCCCGAGATGTTCTCGAGCGCGAAGGATTGTGCGGAGAGGCCGGATACGGCCGTCGACAAGGCGCCCAGGATACCCATGACGTGAACAACTCCGGATGCGCATGACCGCATGCGCGAACTCAGCCGCGTCATCAGCCGCAACCGGTATGCCAAGGTCTAAGTCATTGATAGATCAGGTTTCGTCATTCCGATTCCGTCCCGGATGGGCGCAAGTTGCCGACCCGTTCCTCGGTGATCCGGCAGGATTTGCCGGGTGCCCGTCAGGCGACATCGCGCGTGCGCGACAGGAGGTCGCCCGCGACGTCGCCCAGTTTCGGCGCGACCTCGCGGATGAAGGGGAGGGGACGGCACACCTCGATCGCCGCGAGGCCGAACCGGGCCGTCATCAGCCCGTTCAGCACGCCCTCGCCGAGCTTCGCGGAGATGCGCGTCGCGAGCCCGAGCCCGACCGCGTGCTGGAGCAGGCTGTCGCCGACAGCCATGCCGCCCGTCACGACGAGGTGGTTCAGCGCGGCGCGCGCGAGCCGCAGGAAACCGAACAGGCCCGGTCTTCCGCCGTAGATCCTGGCAATGCGGCCGAGCAGCTTCACGGCCGCATAGACCACGAAGGCGACGTCCACGAGGGCGCGCGGCGAGAGCGCGGTCACGACCGAGACCTGTTTCGCCGCCGCTGCGACAGCCCGCCGGGCGGCCTCGTCCAGCGGGGCGACGAGCGTGCGCTCGGCGAGGCCCAGCCGGTCGTCCGCGTCCATGATCTCGTCCTCGACATCCGCCACGGCGGGACCGGCTCGCCGGATCTCACGGCCCGCGTAGAGACGCGCAACCTCGCGGGCAAGCGCCTTCGCGCCTTCGTGGTCGCGCACCGCGATCGCGTCGATCGCGTCCTGCCGCAGGCGCTCGATCCGCCGCTCCCGGAACGTGCCGCGCAGTTCGCGCGCCACGAGTCCGATCAGCGCCGCCACGGCCAGCGCGACGAGCGCCAGCGCCGTCCAGCCGAGCCAGGGCGCGGCCTCGAACAGGTCCGCCACGAGGCGCTCGACCGAGAGCCCCAGCGCCAGCGACGCGAGACCGCCGAGCGCCGAGAGGAACAGTGCGAGGAGCGGCGTGCGCCGCCTGCGTTCCGCGATAACCGGGACGCCGTCGGCCGCGTGGACGGCCTCGTCGGGTTCCTCCGTCACGACGATACGGGCTGCCTCCCGCAGATCCGTCTCTCGCTCTGTCGCGGGCGCGTCCACGAGCCGTCTGACGACGTCTGGGCTGTCGAGCCGGTACGCCCGCGGACGTGGCGTCACGGCCGAGACCCCATCCTCGACGGACGCCCGTTCCGTCCGGTCAGTGCCCCGTGCGACGCCCCTTGCCGTGTCCCTTGCAACGCCCCTTGCCGTGACCCTCCCCGCATCGCCCGCATCCCGATCGCGCCCGTCCGGCCGGGCCGTGTCGACAAGATAGGTGTCGCGAGTCTCGCGCGCATCGGAGATCGACCCGAGATCCTACGGCCTGAAATCCGGCCCCGTTCACCACGCAGCGAGGACGCGCTTCCCCGACCCGAACATTTCGCCCATGAGGACGTTATGACCAGCCCGCACCCCGAGGCGGTCCCAACAGGGAGATACATAACGTGTTGAGAATGCTCGCGCTCGTCGCCGGTCTGTTCGTGGCCGGCTTCGCCCTCGCACCTCAGGCCGCGTCCGCGGCCCCGGTCGCGAACGGCACCAATCTGGCTGGCGCATCGACGGCGCCCGTCGAGACGGTTCAGTACGGCTACGGCTACGGCCCACGCCGCTTCTACGGCGGCCCGCGTCGCTTCTACGGCGGACCCCGCTACGGACGTCGCTTCTACGGTGGCCCGCGCCGCTTCTACGGCGGTCGCGGCTATGGCCGTCCCTACGGCTATGGCCCGCGTCGTTTCTACGGCTATTGAGATGTCCTGCGAGCCGGATTGATCATCCGGCTC
>CAHJXE010000060.1 GCA_903644085.1 Hyphomicrobiales bacterium | reverse complement strand
CCTTGCCGGCGGCGGCCAGCGTCGCGACGGCGTCCGCGTGGAGGTGGTTCGGCGTCGCCACGTACACCGCCTGGACCTGCGGATCGCCGGCCAGCGCCGCGACATCATCGTAAGCCGTCGCACCCGCCGCCTCGGCCCGCCGACGCGCCGCGGGATCCGGGTCCGCGACCGCGACGAGCCGGTCGCCCGCATCCGCGATGGCGCGTGCCATGTAATCCTGCGCGACCCAGCCGAATCCCACGATGCCCCAGCCGATTGGGTGGTGATCCTCGCTCATCGCATCACCATCGCGCCGGCAGGTCGACGACCTCGCGCCGCCGCACCTGATCGAGGGTCCAGCCGGACGCGCCGATCGTCTCGGGCAGATCGGTGCGCGCTGGATAGGTCGCGCGGGGCGCGTACTCGTCGCGGTAGCGCGGCGACGGCCAGCGGATCTCGCCCGACCCGTCGTAGAGCGGGTTGCGCCGGGGCAGGGCGCCTGAGGGCAGGCGGCAGAGCGGCCCGTCGGCTAGGCATGGCGTGCTTCCCTCGACGAGCGAGAAGGCTTCGACGGCGCGCATCTCCGACGGGGATCGCGATGAGGGTGCACGGCCGTCGCGGGCGGCCCGCGTCAGCTCGGCATCGTCGTAGACGGTCGCGCCCGGGAAGAACGCGGCGATCTCGGCCGCCGTCACGCCGGAGCCGGCCGACATGTTCTCGGCCTCGCGGTTATGGACGTGCCCGACGACCAGCGCGCCGCCCGCGAGCCCGCGCAGCCGCGCCAGGATCTCCGCCTTGGGCTCCAGGAAGTAGAAGGCGTCCTGGCACAGCACCAGGTCAAACCGCTGCTCCGCGATCGGCCAGGGCCGGCGCGCGTCGAAGCAGACGAGATCGGCCTCGGGTCCGACGACCCAGTGGCGGGCGACCCAGAGCTTCGAGAACACGACGTCGCCGCCCGTGACCCGGACACCCCGCAGGCCAAGGTCGCGCAGGTAGTGGCCGATCCCGCAGGCGAGCTCGAAGGCCTGCCCAGGCTCCGTCCAATGCGCGTCGATCAGAGCCAGTCCAGCCAGATAGGTCGGATCGCTCCAGCGATGCGCGAAGTAGTCGCCGACACGCCCGTAGGCGAGACGCCCCATCGCGTCGCGCAGCGTCAGGCTGTCCCGCCCGGCAAGGAGCGCGCGAAGGTCCGCCTCCGAGGGGGCAGGTCCGTCCCACCAATCGTCCGCATCGGCGAGGAGGCCCACGAGGGCGCCGTCCGGGTCGTCCCGGTCGAGGCACGCCAACGCCGCCGCGACCAGCGCCTCGCGGCCGGTGCGCAGATACGGGATTCCGTCGAGGACCGGCCAGCGCTCGCGCCCGTCGCTGAGCACGTGCGGGCCGTCCGGACGCAGCGCCAGGCCGGTCGTCGGAGAGATGAGGCCGGTCACGGCAGGCCCATCTCCGCGAGGACGCGGTCGTGGAAGGGCTTGACCGGCCCGTCATGGACGAGCGCCATGGGCCCGAGCACGTCCGCCATCGTGACGCGCGCGCGCGCCAGGTGCTGGTCGATCTCCAGCACCCGGTCGATCACGTCGGCCGCGTGGAAGGCGCGTCCCTCCGGCGTCGCGTCGTCCGGCAGGATCGCCCGTGCGTCCACGACGGCACGCCTGAGGTCCGGGCCGAGCTCGGCGAGCGCCACGTCCGTCGCGCGGGCCATCACCGGCCCGAGATGGTCTGCGAGCAGCATCTCGCCCGTGAAGCCCGAATCCGGCATCGCGGCGTTGTGCAGATGGTGGGCGAGTGCCGCCAGGAAGACCTTTGCCGAATCAGCGCCGTAGCTCCCCGCCAGGATGACGCCGTACACCGCCACGGTCAGGCAGTGCTCGGCATGGTTCTCGGCCGGTTGGAGCACGATGCGGGGCCGGCCCGGACAGGTCACGCCCGCGCGCGGCTGGTCGGCGAGTTGTTCGACGAAGTGGGGTAGAACCGCGGATGTTTTCGCATCGCCGTTAAAGCTGCCGCATAAGGCGGCGATCAGATCCGGATCAAGAAACGCCGTGAATTCTCGCACCGCGTCCTGCTGGATGCGCACAGCCTCGTCCTGGACGAGCCCGAGCCCTGTCAGCGCCGCCCGGTCGAGGTCGCCCAGCCGCGCCGCCGCCAGGCACCCGGCCGTCGTCGCCATCGCGACCCGTCCGACATCCTGGCCCGCCACGAGCCGGCTCCAGGCCGAGCGGAACAGCCGGGTCGCGATCGAGCCGGGGCGCCCCGCCGAGGTCGTGCGCTTCAGGTCGCCGAGTTCCCGCAACAGGGGAAGCAAGCGTGCGCGCTCCGGCTCGGTCATCTGGCCCGGCATACGAGCTATCTCACCGACGCCCTCATCCTGAGGTGCCGCGTAGCGGCCTCGAAGGAGGCTCCAGTTCGCGCAGAGGTATCTGGAGGGCTCCCTTGAGGCACGGCTTCGCCGCGCACCTGAGGATGAGCGAAGTTGACAGGAGACGCGTATGACATCTCCTGTCTCACGCGAGCCTCAGTTCCTCGCGCCGAGCCAGTCCAGCAACATCTTCTCCTGCGTGTGGAAGGCGTGTTCCGGCCCGTGGCCGTTCGCCACCATCGGGGCCTTGAAGAAGATGGAGAGCTGTTCCTGCACGCCGCCGTCGCCGCGCTTGTGCGCGAGGCCGAGCACGCGCGCGATCTCGATCGCGAGCGGCGCCGCGAGGATCGAGTCCTTGCACAGGAAGTTGACCTTGATCTGCATGCGCTGGCCCAGGAACCCCGTGACGTCGATGTTGTCCCAGGCCTCCTTGTCGTCGCCGCGCGGGCGGTAGTAGCGGATGTCCACGATGTGGTCCTCGACCTTGTAGCCGAGGATCTGGTCGAGCACCGACCCCTTCGTGTTCAGCTTGGATTGCAGCGACGCCGGGTCGTCGAGCGCGAGCCCGTCGCGGTTGCCCAGGATGTTCGTCGAGAACCAGCCGTCGACGTGCAGCGCGCGCGCCTTCAAGGCCGGGGCGATCACCGTCTTCATCATGGTCTGGCCGGTCTTGCCGTCCTTGCCGGCGAGCGGCACGCCCAGATTGTTGGCGAGCTCGACGATCGCCGGGATGTCGGCCGCGACGCTTGGCGTGAAGTTGCCGTAGCCGAAGCCGTTCGCGACCGCCGCGTAGGCGTAGAGCATCGCGGGGCCGATCGACTCGTCGTCGCGGTCGAGGCCCTGCTCGAAGGCGTCGAGCGTCTTGAAGGTCTCGGCGGAGAGGTCGGGCCAGCGCTCGGTCGACGCGAGGTTGATGACCACGACGTCGCTGACGCCGCTATCCTCGCGGAAGCGCTTCAGGTCGTCCGCGATGCGCTCGACGGCGTCGCGGTGGCCCGCGGCCGCGATCTTGTGCGCGCCGTCGATGTTGCGGCAGAACTTGTCGCTCGCGACCGCCTTCCAGGGGCGGATGCCGCGCAGGCTCGCCGCGCCGTCGTCGATGATCGCCTTCGGCAGGACGCCGTGCGTCTCGGCCGCGGACCCGAGGTCGTCGCCGTTCACGTCCCAACCGCCGAACACGATGTCGCGGTAATCCACGAGGTCGGGAACGACGAGGTCCGCGAGCGGCAGGCCTTCGAACTTGTTGGCGCCGGACTTGATCAACTCGAGGCCCGCGATGGCGGTTGTCGCGACCGCACCGCCCATGCCGACGAAAGCGACCCCGAGCCGCCCGCCTTGCTGTCCACTCATCAAACCCGCTCCAAACGTGACACGATCGCGCCCACATGGGCACGGCTCCGTCGTTTCAGCCTTTCGGCGAGGCAATAAACGCGAAAAGTCCGGACGAAACCCCGGACCCTGCCCATTGTCACGTCAACGTGACAAAGCCGCGTTGTATCCCCGGCTGCGACGGAAAGCGCGATCGCCCCGCACGCCGCGATATCGAAAAGGCATATGGGAATGCCGGCGTGTCAGGGATACCGGTGATCGAATGCGTCCGATCGATGACGCGACGCGGACACGATTTGCACCTCGCCCTCACTTATCTCGCGTTCATCAGCCTCGGCCTGCCGGACGGGGTGCTCGGGATCGCTTGGCCCTCCTTCCGGGGAAGCTACGGTCTGAAACAGGCCGAATTCGGTGTCCTGCTGATCGGGGCGGGACCGGGCTACTTCGTGTCCGGCCTCGTGGTCGGGCGCGTGCTCGAACGGCTGGGCTTCGCCCGCACGCTCGTCGGATCGACCGCGCTCGTGGCTCTGGGCTTGGCGGCGTTCGCGTCCGCGCCGCCCTGGCCGCTGCCGATCCTGGCGCTCGCCGTGACGGGGCTCGGCTCCGGGACCATCGATGCCGGGATCAACGCCTTCGCGGCCGCCCGCTTCAAGGCACGCGAGGTCAACTGGCTGCACGCCTCCTACAGCCTCGGGGCGGCGATCGGCCCCGCGATCATGTCGCTCGCGGTCGCGACCGAACTCGGCTGGCGGGCCGGCTACGGCGTCCTGGCGGCGCTTCTCGCCGCGCTCGCGATCGGGTTCGCCGCGACGGCCCGGCGCTGGAGCGAGACGCCGCTGCCCGATATCGTGACGCCGAACGTCGAGGCGCGGATCTCGCCCTGGCGCGCGCTCCGCCACCCGCTCGTGCCCATCCAGACCGCGATCTTCTTCGTCTACACGGGGCTCGAGGCGATGCTGGGCGCCTGGGCCTTCACCGTCCTGCACGAGGGACGCGGCGTCGCGACGGGCGTCGCGGGGTTCTGGGCCTCGGCATATTTCGCGTCGATCCTCATCGGCCGGATCGGATTCGGGGCTTTCGTCGAACGGATCGGGGCGGACAGGCTCGTGCGCGCCGGCACGTTCGGGGCGCTCGGCGGCGCTCTCCTCTTCGCGGCCGGGCCGCCGGTCGCGGCCTATGGCGGGCTCGTCCTGTCCGGTGTGTCGCTGGCGCCGATCTTCCCGACGCTGATCTCGCGCACCTCCGACCGGCTCCCGCCCGCCGTCGCCATCCACGCGGTCGGCATGAAGGTCGCGGCCGCGATGATCGGGGCGGCCGCGCTGCCGATCCTCGCGGGGCTGCTGGCACAATGGCCGGGGCTCTGGGCCATCGGGCCGGTGGCGATCGCCGCGGCGGCGCTCCTCATCGTGCTGCACGAGAGCCTGATCCGGCGCACGCGCGCCGTCCTGCATCACGCCTGAACCGGTCGGCCCATCTCGGCCAGCGCGATCCCGCCGAGCACCAGCGCGAGCGCGACCGCGTGGTAGGCGGCGAACGGCTCGCGCAGGACCAGGACCGCGAGGAGCGCGGCGAAGACCGGGATGAGGTTGATGAAAAGTCCCGCTCGCGCCGGCCCGATCAGCTCGATCCCGCGCATATACGCGAGCTGCGCGACGAGTGACGGCCCGAGCCCGATGAAGACGATCAGCGCCCAACCCGCCGCGCTCGGCGCGATGAAGTCGCCCGCCGCGATCTCCCAGGCGAGGAGCGGCAGCGAGGTGACGAGCGCCGCTCCTGCCAGCGCCGCGAACAGAACGAGCGGCGGCACGGGCGGGCGGCGTCGCAGCCAGAGCGTATAGGCGGCGTAGAGCAAGCTCGCCACCACCATCATCACGTCGCCGCCATTGAAGGCGAGCCGGCGCAGCACCTCGATGTCGCCCCGCGACACGGCCGCGAGCACACCCGCGATCGTCACGAGAACGCCCACGATCTGGAGCGCACCGACCGGGGTGCGGAACACCAGGACGCTCGCCGCGAGCACGATCGCCGGGATGATGCCCTGGATCAGCCCGATATTCACGGCGCTCGTGTGATGCGCCGCCAGATAGAAGAGCGCGTTGAAGGCCGTGAAGCCGAAGGCGCCGGCCACGAACAGGGGGCGCCACCGCACGGCCAACTCCACCCGGTGGCACAGGATGTCGTGCCGGATCGTGGCGACCAGGACCGAAACGACCACGATCCAGCGCAGGCAGGTGATCGCCATCGGTGAGACCTCTCCGACCGCGATCCGCCCCGCGATCGCGTTCGCCCCCCAGGACAGGCCCGAGAACGTGAGCAGCAGGTAGGGCTGGGCGTAGATCCACCGCGCGGCAGCCCGGACGGTGAGGATCATGGCGTTGGCGCCGAGCTCCTGGCACTCAGGCGCCGGAGTACGAGGCCGAACAGCAGCACGACGACCGCGCCCGCGATGGCGGCCGGCACTTCGAGCCGCGCGGCCTGCAGCGGGCCGAGAGATCTGACGACGATCGGGTCGCCGAGATGCGCCGACACGAAGGGATCGGTCGCGATCATCTGGCCCGCCACCCAGCCGAGCAGGACGCCGCCCGCCCAGGCGAGGATGGGCAGCCGCTCCAGCACCTTGAGGAGAATCGCCGCGCCCGCGACGATCAGCGGCACCGAGATCAGGAGCCCGAGCACAAGCAGGAAGGTCGAGCCCCGCGCGACGGCCGCGATGGCGAGCACGTTGTCGAGGCTCATCACCGCGTCCGCGATCGCGACCGTGCGGATCGCCCCCCAGAGCCGGTCGTTCGGCTTCACGGCATGCGAATCCGCTTTCGGATCGACGAGGAGCTTCGCGCCGATCCATAGCAGCAGCACGCCGCCCACGATCTTGACGAAGGGCGTCGTGAGCAGCGCCGTGATGACGATCGTGAAGGCGATGCGCAGTCCTACCGCGACGCCCGCGCCCGCGATCATCCCGGTCCGGCGCAGGTGGGGCGGCAGGCCCCGGCAGGCGAGCGCGATCACGACCGCGTTGTCGCCCGAGAGCACGATGTTGACCCAGACGATCTCCAGGATGCCGAGCGCCTGCCGAATGTGCGCAGGGTCCGTGAGCGCGGCCTTGAGAGCGTCCAACACCCTCAGCCGATCGCGTCGGCCACGGCCTTGCCGCAGGTCGTCGTGTCCGCGTTGCCGCCGAGGTCGCGCGTGCGCAGCGTGCGCTCGGCCAGCACGCGTTCGATCGCCGAGACGATCTCCCGCCCGGCCTCCGGCTCGCCGAGGTGGTCGAGCATCATCGCGCCCGACCAGATCTGGCCGATCGGGTTCGCGATCCCCTGGCCCGCGATGTCGGGCGCCGAGCCGTGCACCGGCTCGAAGAGCGAGGGGAAGTGCCCCTCCGGGTTGAGGTTCGCGGAGGGCGCGATGCCGATCGTGCCCGTGCAGGCGGGCCCGAGGTCCGACAGGATGTCGCCGAACAGGTTCGACGCCACCACGACGTCGAAGCGGTCCGGGTTCAGCACGAAATGTGCTGTCAGGATGTCGATGTGGTACTTGTCCCAGCGCACGTCCGAGTAGCCCTTCGCCATCTCTTCCACGCGCTCGTCCCAGTAGGGCATCGAGATCGAAATCCCGTTCGACTTGGTGGCCGAGGTGAGGTGCTTCTTCTCGCGCTTCGAGGCGAGCTCGAAGGCGAATTTGAGAACCCGGTCGACGCCGACCCGCGTGAACACGGATTCCTGCAGCACGAATTCGCGCTCCGTGCCCCCGAACATGCGCCCGCCGACGGAGGAATACTCGCCCTCCGTGTTCTCGCGCACGACCCAGAAGTCGATGTCGCCGGGCTTGCGGTCCGCGAGGGGTGATTTCACGCCAGGCATCAGGCGTACGGGTCGCAGGTTGATGTACTGGTCGAACTCGCGCCGGAACTTGAGGAGCGAGCCCCACAGCGACACGTGGTCCGGGATCTTCTCCGGCCAGCCGACCGCGCCGAACAGGATGGCGTCGTGCCCGCCGATCTTGTCCTTCCAGTCGTCGGGCATCATCTGCCCGTGCTTCTCGTAGTAATCCCATGAGGCGAAATCGAACCAGTCGAGTTGGAGTTTGAAGCCGTGGCGCGACGCCACCGCCTCCAGGCTGCGCACGCTCTCCGGCACGACCTCCTTGCCGATGCCGTCGCCGGGAATGACCGCCACGCGGTAGGTGCGTTCGTTCTGGGCCATCCTCGTCCTCCGGTTTCTGGGTCTTGGTCAGGGTGTTTGGTCTTGGGCCGGGTGGGCTTCGACCATCGGCACCGCGGGGTCAACCGCGTTCGGGACAGGTCAGATCATCTGAAAGGTGCCGGTCTCGCGGTAACGCCGGTAGGCGTCGAGCGTGCGCTGCATGACGGGCAGGAGTGGCGGCAGCGCGTCGGGCGCGAACCAGCCGACGTCCAGGCTCTCGTCGTTCACGTCGATCACCTGTCCGGAGAAGCGCCGCGCCGCGTAGAGCAGGGTGAAGTAGTGGCACTGGTCGCCGTTCGGGTAGGTCCAGACCTCGTGGTTCGGGTCGCACGCGAAGCCGAAGGGGCGCGGGTCCTCGACCTCGATCCCGGTCTCCTCGCGGGTCTCGCGGATAATGGCCGCGTCCGCGCCCTCGTGCTCGTCCGGCACACCGCCCGGCAAGCCCCAGAGCCGGTAATCCGACCGCAGCTGGAGGAGCACGCGGCCCTGCTCGTCCTCGACCACGATCCGCATGCCGGGCACGAGAAGCAGGCGCGGGCCGACGAGCGCGCGCAGGCGTCCGAGGTAGGATTGGCTGAAATCGTCCATCGTGGTCGTCCGTCCCTGGCGCTCGACTTGTCTTCGACCGGTCGCGGCGCTACATCGCCGGGGCGTGCCTCCGGGCCGCGCCGGGCCGCCATAGCTCAGTTGGTTAGAGCGCTAGATTGTGGATCTAGAGGTCCCCTGTTCAAGCCAGGGTGGCGGTACCACTCGGATCATCTCCCGGCACCCTCAGGGTCAGCGCGAGCGGGATCGCGGTCGCGCAGAGCCCCGCCATGACCCAGAACGCCCCGGCCCCGAACCGCGCGAAGAGCGTGCCTGACGCCAGCGTGAGAGCCGCGGATGCGAGGCCGAGCCCGAGCGTGCCGTAGAGCGTCTGCGCGGTCGCGGCCGAGCGGTCCGGCACGAGCCGGCCGATGACGCTCATGGCCGCGAGGTGCAGCAGCGCGAAGGTGAAGCCGTGCGTGAGCTGGCTCAACGCCAGGACCGGCACGGAGGTCGTCACCGCCATCACGGACCAGCGCAGCACGCCGATGCCGGCCGCGAGCCCGGCCGCCCGTGCGGGGCCGAGCCGTGAGAGGAGCGGGGGCCCGATCACCATGAAGACCACCACCTCGGCGGCGACCGATTCCGCCCAGAGCCAGCCGATCGTCCCGGGCGAGATCCCAGCCTCGCGCCAGAGAATGACCGCGAAGCCGTCGTTCAGCGCGTGGCTGCCGATGACGATCGCTGCGACGAGGACCAATCGGCGGAAGGCTGGGATCGCGAATGGGGCCCAGAACCCGGCGTCACGCTCCCCGGCCGGCCGGCCGCAAGAGGTGCGAGGGGAGGGCGCGGGGACGCGTGTCGCGGCGAGCGCCATGACGAGGAACAGCACGCCGCTCGACACCAGGATGCTGGACAGCCCGGCCTGCCCGACGAGCTGCCCGGACGCGAGCGTGCCGAGGATGAAGGCGCCCGAGCCCGCGCCGCGCACCCACCCGTACGGGAAGCTCCGCTCCCGCTCGGCCGCCGCGAGCGCCAGGACGTCCGCGAGAGGTGCCAGCGACGCGATCGCGACCGCGTGCGCCATGCCGATCGCGAGGAGCGACCAGAAGCCGTGGCCGGCGAAATACGCGAAGGAGACGAGTCCCGCGAGCGCCGCAGCCGCCCCGAGCACGAGCCGGGTCGCCGCGTAGCGGTCCGCGATGCGCCCCGCGATCGGGCCCGCGGCGAGCCGCACCAGGGTTCCGGCCGCGAGCACCACGCCGATCTCGCCCGGCGCGAGGCCTCGCTCGCCGAGGAAGCTCGGCAGGAAGGGCGATTCCGTCCCGAACGCGCCGTAGAGAGCCGCATAGAGAAGGATGAGAGCCGGCAGCGAGCCGCGGAGCGAGACCGTCGTGATCGTGTCCCGCAAGCCGAGGGAGTTCACGCGGCGGCTTCCTGCACCTTGTCGGCCGTGCGGTCGGGGATCTCGCCGCCGAGCAGACGTCGGCCGAGCACCCAGAGGACGAGGCCCGCCCCCGCGACGATCGCCAGCGCGATGAACGAGGCCGAGAAGCCGAGATATTTCGCCACGAGGCCCGCGAGAATCGGGCTCACGGCCGCGCCGGCCCCGTAGGCGGTCATCACCCCGCCGAGGCCGGCGCTCGCATGGCCCGTATCCTCCATGATCTCGGAGACCAGAGCCGGGATCGCCACGCCCCCCAGCCCCATCGCGAGACCTTCCAGCACCTGCACCGGGATCACGACCCACCACGAGGTCGCGAAGGCCGCGAGCAGCCCGCGCACCACGACGAGCGCGAGCGCGGCCGACATCACGCCCTTGTAGCCACGGCCGCCGGCGAGCCGCGCCGCGAGGAGCGCCGCCCCGACCATCGTGACCTGCGCGACGACCGTCATGACGCCCGTCGTGATGCTGGGATCGGCCCCGGCGGCGGTGCGTGCCTGCGCGATGAACGGCAGCATGGCGCCGTTCGCCGTCTGGTAGGCGAAGACGGTGCCTGCCAAGATGAGCAGCGGACGGTTCTCGAAGAGCACGCGGACGATCGAGCGCCCGTCGCCCTCCCCGCCGCGCGCCACCTTGTGGTCGATCTTGCTGCCGTCGATGCCGAAGAGCACGCCGCAGGACGCGACCGCCATCACGACGATCGCGACCGCCACGTAGCCGAGCCCCAGCGTGTAGCCGAGCAGCCCGGAGAGCGCGGCGTTCGCGGCGTTGCCGCCGTGATTGAACGCCTCGTTCTGGGAGACGCGCCCGCCATAGGCCGCCTGTCCGACCATGCCGAGGGAGATCGCCGCGACGAGCGGCGCGATGCTCGTATCCGCGAGCCCGATCACGATCTGCGACGCGCCGATGACCCAGAGGCTCTTCGTGGCGACCAGCGCGATCGCCCCGAGGGCGAGCGCCGCGACCGCGATCGCGAGCGCCGCGCGCTTGCTCTCCGTCCGGTCGACGAGGGCGCCGATCGGCGTCGTGGCGAGAAGGCCCGCGATCCCCGCGACGCCCATCGCCAGGCCTGTGGCTGCGGGATCGAACCCCTGCTGCTGCAGGTAGACGCCGAGGAACGGCCCGAACCCTTCACGTGCGCCGGCGAGCGCGAAATTCAGGGCGCCGAGCCCGAAGGCGGTCTGCATCAAGGCGCTATTCCTCATGGTCGAAAACAACCTGCGGCTCGTGAACCGACACAGGGGTTTCAAGTTGAGAGAGCGATCGCCAAGTAGGTTCGAGCGATCTCATCGGAGCGGAACGTGCTGAGCGAGCCTGACATCGAGACAATCCCGTCCGATCACGACAATTTGACTACCGTTCGTCTGCGTACGATCATCGCGATACCCGTGTGCAATGAGGCTGAGCGCATCGGTGCTTGCCTCGTGGCGCTCGGATCTCAGACGGGTCGCGGGGCCAACACGCTGGGCATCCTCCTGTTCCTGAACAATTGCACCGACGACACGGCCGCGGTCGTCGCACATACTTGCCGTCGTCTCGCCTTGTCTGTCCGGGTCGTCGAGCTGGACAAGGCCGGTGCGAATGCCGGCTGGGCACGTCGCGAAGCGATGGAGGCGGCGGCACGTTGGCTCGACGAGGCGGGAGCCTCCGATGGCGTGATCCTGACGACCGATGCGGATAGCCGTGTGCCTGGGGATTGGGTCGCGAAGAATCTCGCGGCGATTAATGCCGGGGCGGACGCGGTCGCGGGCCGGATCGCGCTCGATCCGGACGAGGCCGCCCGGCTGCCGGACGCGTTGCACGCGCGGGGACGTCTCGAGGGCGCCTACGAAGCCTTGCTGACAGAGCTTGCGACGACGATCGACCCGCGCGTGGACGACCCCTGGCCGTGCCACTGGACGGCGTCCGGCGCGACGCTTGGCGTGCGCCTGTCGACCTACCGACGCGTCGGCGGTATGCCGGCGGTTCCGGTCGGGGAGGATCGGGCCTTCATGGACCGCCTCCTCGCGGCGGATGCACGCGTGCGCCACGCGCCCGATATCGTGGTGGTGACCTCCGGGCGGCTCGACGGTCGCGCGCCGGGCGGTGCTGCCGATACGATGAAGCTGCGCTGCGAGGTCCCCGAGAGCCCGTGCGACCCGCGCCTCGAGGCATTGCCGAGCGCCCTGTTTCGATATGCCATGCGGCGGCGGCTCAGGGTCATGCACGCGGATCGGCGTCTTAGCCGGACGCGTCTGTGGGCGCCGCTCCTCGGGATCGGGCGTGACAAGTCCCGCGCCATCGCGGGGCTCGCGACGGCCGGACAGATGCTGGCCGCCGTGGAACAGGCGAGCCCTCGTCTGGCTTATCGGCCGTTGAACCCGCGCGACCTGCCCTCGCAGATCAGGCTCGCGAGGTTGGCGCTCGATCTGGTGAGGCTCGCTGGTCGGGCACGCGACGTCATGCGCGGTGGGTTCAGAGCAGGGCTCCCGTCGGTATTCGCCGAACGGCGATCGAACGCGATGCCGATCATCGCGAAGAGGGTGGAAACCGTTGGACCAGACGTTACGTCCTGACCTCGTGGTAGATGTCGTGGATCTCGCGCGCGGCGTCGCGGCGGGCGCTTCCGCACGCGCGGCACATCTCGACCACGATGGCGCGTTCCCGGCCGAGGACGTGGCGGATCTCGCGACGGCCGGTCTTCTCGCGGCCCCTGTTCCGCGTCACGAGGGAGGGCAGGGCCTCGGCGATGAACCGGGCGCCGTCGACCTGTGCGACGTGCTGCGGCTCGTCGGCTCGGGCAGCCTGCCGCTCGGTCGCGTCTACGAGGGGCATGTCAACGCGCTTCAGCTCATCGCGCGTCACGGGTATCCGGCGCAGCGCGCCCGCTTCTTCGCCGACGCGCTCGCCGGCCACCTTTTCGGCGTGTGGAACACGGAGGCGCCAGGTTCCGGGCTCGTCATGGAGGAAGGGGCGGACGGCGTGCGCCTGACGGGCGCCAAGACCTTCGCGACCGGCGCGGGCTTCGTGACGCGCGCGCTCGTGACGGCCCGCAAGCCTGGAGGCGGCGCGCCGATCATGCTCGTCGTCGACCTCGATCGAGGCAGTCGCGCCGACCTCTCGGCATGGCGTGCCCACGGGATGCGCGCCTCCGCGACCGGCACGCTCGATTTCACCGGTCTCGTGATGGAGCCGGACGCGGTCCTCGGCGGCCCGGACGACTACCACGGCCAGCCGCATTTCTCCGGCGGCGCGTGGCGCTTCGCGGCCGTCCAGGTCGGGGGGATCGAGGCCGTCCTCGACGCATGGCGCGGGCATCTGCGCCGGACCGGACGCGGGGACGACCCGCACCAGCTCGCCCGGTTGGGGGAGGGCGCGATGGCGGCCGAGACGGCGCGGCTCTGGGTGGAGCGCGCGGCCGAGATCGTGTCGGGGGAGGTCCTGGAGAGCGAGCGCATCGTGGCCTACGTCAACCTCGCGCGCATCGCGGTCGAGCGTGCCGGTCTCGACGTGCTGCAGC
>CAHJXE010000059.1 GCA_903644085.1 Hyphomicrobiales bacterium | reverse complement strand
TCTCGCCCGACGGCGTCGCGCAGACCTATCTCGACCTGCTGCGCCAGCCGCGGGACGCCTGGTCGCTGGAGGTCGAGCTCCGGCCCTGGGTCGAGCGGTTCTGATGGGGCCGCTCTCGGGCAAGCCCGCGCTCGTCACGGGCGCGTCATCCGGGCTGGGCCGGCGCTTCGCGAGCGTGCTCGCGGGGGCAGGCGCGCCGGTCGTGCTCGCGGCGCGGCGAGTGGATCGGCTGCGCGAGCTGGAGGGCGAGATCCGGGATGCGGGCGGGCAAGCGACCTGCGTCGAGCTCGACGTCCTGTCGGAGACCGGTGTCACGGCGGCGGTCGAGGCCGCGGAGGTGGCGTTCGGGCCGCTCGCGATCCTCGTCAACAATTCGGGCGTGTCCGCGCAGGCGAAGATCGTCGACATGAGCCTCGACGACTACGACCGCGTGATGAACACCAACGCGCGGGGCGCGTTCCTGGTCGCGCAGGCGGTTGCCCGGCGGATGATCGCGACCGGCACGCCGGGTCGCATCGTGAACGTGGCGTCGGTGCTGGCCGACAAGGCCATGCGCGAGCTCTCGGCCTACTGCATGTCGAAGGCCGCGCTCCTCCACCTCACGCGCGTGCAGGCGCTCGAATGGGCGCGGCACGGCATCAACGTGAACGCGCTCTGCCCGGGCTACATCCGCACCGAGATCAACGACGCCTACTGGGACACGGAGAGGGGGCAGGCCTTCGTGCAGACCTTCCCGCGACGCCGGGTCGGCGAGCCGTCGGACCTCGACGGCGCGCTCCTACTCCTCGTGTCGGGGGATGCCCGGATGATCACGGGCACGTCCATCACGGTCGACGACGCGCTGTCGATCGCGTGATCAGCGCGGCGTACCGCGCCTTCAGCGCGGCGTGACGTCGTAGCCGAAATACCGCTCGCTCAGGCGCTTGATCGTCCCGTCGGCGGTCGCGGCCGCGATCGCGGTGTCGAGCTTCGCCTTCAGCTCGGTGTCGGCCTTCCGAAGCCCGACCCCGCTGCCGCGGCCGAGCAGCCCGCCCTGGAAGCGGGGCCCCGCGAGCGTCATGTCCTCGTTGCCGGTCTTGGCTGCGGCGGTCGTGAGGTAGGCGGCGGACGCCATCACGAGGTCGATGCGGCCGGAGTTCAGGTCGAGATCGTGCTGCTCGGTCGTCTTGTACTCGCGCATCTCGACCGCGCCCTTGAGGTACTTGTCCGCGAAGGCGGACGCGATGGAGGCCGTCTGCACGCCGAGCACCTTGCCCTTGAGGAGCGGCTTCATCTTCTCGATCTCCGCCACGGCCCCGGCTTCGTTCGAGGTGAGCGAGAACGCCTCGCCCTTGTCCGGCAGGCCGGCGAGGGGGCTCGACTTCGAGGTCGCGAAGGTCTGGCCGGTCGAGCCGTAAGGCGCCGTGAACAGCACGACCTCCTCGCGCTTCGGGGTGATCGACATGCCGGAGATGATCGCGTCGAACTTGCCCGCCTGGAGGGCCGGGATGGTGCCCTCGAAATCCTGGGCGCGGATGTCGCAGGTGAGCTTCGCACGGGCGCAGAGGTCCTTGTAGAGGTCGACCTCGAACCCCGCGAGCGTGCCATCCGGCTGCGTGTAGTTCCACGGCGCGAAGGCGCCTTCGGTTGCGAAATGCACGACCTGCTGCGCACAGGCCGGCGTCGCGGCCGCGAGGGCGAGCGAGAGGGCGAGGATCTTCATGCGGAGGTTCTCATGACTGGCTCTTTCAGTGCGCCGCCATCTCGAGCGGGGGCTGGACGTCGTCGGTGATCGGGTTGGCGAAGGGGTTCTCGGCCCGGAACGTCGCGAAGGCCGCCTTGGCGTCGGCCAGGAGGTCCGGCCGCGTCAGAACGTCGACCGCGACGCCGCCCATCGCCTTGGCGGCGAGCAGCAGGCCCTTGTGGGCGGCGGGCGCCCGGCCTTGCGCGACGAGCTGCCAGGAATGGCCGGGCGTCCCGACCGCGTAGCAGGCCGTGCGGCACTGCACGGTCGGCACGACCCAGCTCACCGTCCCGACATCGGTCGAGCCGACGCTCGTATCCGTGCCGGAGCCTAGCGGGTAGACGTCCTCCGACAGCGGCTCGTCCTTGGGCGCGAGGCCGAACCGGGCGTAGGACGCCGCGATGTCCTGCGCGTCGAACGTCGCCTGGAACCGCGCCGCGAAGGCGCGGTCGGCGGCGTCGAAGCCCGGGCCGCCGAGGCTCTCGAGTTGGGCGTGCATCGCCTCCTCCAGCGGGCGGTTGCCCACGAGGTTCGCGTCGCCCGAGAGCTGGACCCACGTCATGCGGGTCTCGCTCATCAGGGCCGCGCCCTCGGCGATCGTCTTCACGCGCTCGACCAGCGCCCACATCTCGGCGAGGTTCTGCGCGCGGATGAGGTGGCGCACGGTGGCGCGCGCCTGCACGACGTTCGGCGCGATGCCGCCCGCGTCGATCACCGCGTAATGCACCCGCGCCGTCGAGGGCATGTGCTCGCGCATGTAGTTTACCCCGACGCTCATCAGCTCGACGGCGTCGAGCGCGGAGCGGCCGAGATGGGGCGCGGCGGCGGCGTGGGACGCGCGGCCGTGGAACGTGAACTCGATCTCAACGCAGGCGAGCGAGAAGGCCCGGTTGACGCCCGTGAAGGCGGCCGGGTGCCAGCAGATCGCGACGTCGACGTCGTCGAACACGCCAGCCCGCACCATGAAGCCCTTGGACGAGCCGCCCTCCTCGGCCGGGCAGCCGTAATAGCGCACGCGGCCCGGCAGCCCGTGCGCCGCCAAGTAGTCCTTGACCGCGCTCGCGGCGAGGAGCGAGGCCGAGCCCAGCATGTTGTGGCCGCAGCCGTGCCCGTTGCCGCCGGGCTCGACCGGCGTCGGGGTCGCGACGCCCTCCTGCTGGCTGAGACCGGGCAGGGCGTCGTACTCGCCGAGGATCGCGATCACCGGGCCGCCCTCCCCGGCCTCGCCCATCACGGCGGTCGGCAGGTCCGCGACGCCGTGCTCGACCCGGAAGCCCTGCTCGGCCAGCATGCCAGCATGTTCGGCCGCCGAGCGGCGTTCCTGGTAGTTCAGCTCGGGCATCCCCCAGACGCGGTCGGAGAGCGCGAAGAAGGCCGGCGCCTTGGCGTCGACGAGCCGCCAGATCTCAGGGCTGTTCTGCATGTCCGTTTCAACCCTTCGCGCGGGGCGGGGCGTAGCTGCGCCGCTTCGAGGTGCGCAGTCCCAATCCCACGACACTCTCAGCCAATTTCACCGCCGCCGCCACACCCTCGACGACGGGCAGGCCGTGCTCGCGCGCGAGGTCGGCCGCGAGGTCCGCCATCCCGGCGCAGCCGAGCACGATCGCCTCCGCGTCGTCTTGCCCGATCGCGGCCGCGATCTCGGCCGAGATGCGCGCCCGCGCGCCCGAGGCCGGGTTCTCCAGGTCGAGCACCGGGACCTCGCTCGCCCGCACCCGCCCGCACCGCGCCGCGAGGCCGTAGCCCACGAGGTTCGCCTCGATCCCCGACACGGAGCGCGCGAGCGTCGTCACGACCGAGAAGCGGCGCGACAGGAGGGCCGCCACGTGGAACGCCGCCTCTCCGATCCCGATCACCGGTGCGTCCGTCAGGCAGCGCGCGGCGTCGAGCCCGGTATCGTCGAAACACGCGATCACGAAGGCGTCCGCGTCCGTATGGCGGGCGATCACGTCGAGCAGGCCCGGGACTGCGAGCGCGCCGTCGTAGAATCCTTCGATCGAGGCCGGACCTGTCTCGGGATTGACCGCCACGATCTCCGTCCCGGGCGCCGCGACCCCGCGCGCCGCAGCACCCGCCTTCGCGGTCATCGACGCGGTGGTGTTCGGGTTGACGAGGACGACCTTCACCGGCTCACACGCCCTGCCCCGCATCCGACCCCTGCCGCGCCTGCCGGGCGCGCAGCACCAGGATGACCGCGAGCGCCGTCCCGATGAGGGCGAGCGAGATCCCGGTCGTCACGGTGCCGAGCGCGTAGATCTCGGGCGTCGTGACGGTGGTGGTCAGCGCGCGCAGCTCCATCGGCAGCGTGTTGTAGGCGCCGATCGTCTGGGAGGAGCGGGCGATCTCGTCCCAGGAGAGCGTGAAGCCGAACAGCGCGACGCCGACCAGCGAGGGGAGGAGGATCGGCAGGAGCACGAAGCGGAAGGTCTGCCAGGGCGTCGCCCCGAGGTCGCGCGCGGCCTCCTCCAGCCGGCGATCGAAGCGGTTGAAGATCGCGAACATGATGAGGAGTCCGAAGGGCAGCGTCCAGGTGAGGTGTGCGCCGAGCCCGGAGGTGAAGAGCCCGGCGGCGCTCGTGAACTCGTCGGTGAACCAGTCGGGGCCTAGCGCCTTGACGGTGTCGTCCAAGACCCGGAACTCGAGCGCGATGCCGAGCGAGGTGACGATGGACGGCACGATGAGCGACGCTATCGCCACGTAGAACAGCGCGCCCTGGCCGGCGAAGCGGCGACGGAACGCGAGGCCGGCAAGCGTCGACAAGACGACGGTCATGATCATCACCACGAGGCCGAGCGCGAGGGAGCGGCGGAACGCGGCCCCGATATCCACGATGCCACCGCCCGCCCAGAGCCGCCTGAACCAGTGCAGCGACACCCCGTTCATCGGGAAGGTGAGGCCGCCCGCCGGCCCCTGGAAGGACAGTATGAAGATGACGATCGTCGGCCCGTACAGGAACGCCACGTAGGCCGCGAAGGCGAGCGCCAGCACGTAGAAGGAGAGCGGGCGGCCGCGGGTCACAGCTCGCGCCGGATGTCGACGATGCGCGTCAGCACGCGGATGATGATCAGCGTGATGGCGAGCAGGATCACGGCGTTCGCGGCCGCGGGCGGGAACTGCAGGGCTGCGAGCCGCGTCTCGATGATCTTGCCCGCGGAGGCGATCTGCTGGCCGCCCATGACCCCGAAGGTCACGAAATCTCCCATCACGATCGTGAC
Source organism: Hyphomicrobiales bacterium (assembly GCA_903644085.1). GTDB lineage: Bacteria > Pseudomonadota > Alphaproteobacteria > Rhizobiales > Beijerinckiaceae > Enterovirga. Next base: position 8,521 of record CAHJXE010000059.1, on the reverse strand, counting down.
GACGAAAATCGACCCGATCACGATGCCGGGCTTCGCGAGCGGCAGCACGACGGTCCACAGCGTTTGTCGGCCCGACGCGCCCGCGTCGTAGGCGGCCTCGATGAGCGAGCGGTCGATGCGCAGGAGCGAGTTCAGGATTGGCACCACCATGAAGAAGGTGAGGAGGTGCACGAAGGCCAGCACGACCGAGAAGTCCGAGTAGAGCAGCCACTCGACCGGGCGATCCATCAGGTGGAGGGTCTGGAGCCCGCCGTTCACGAGGCCGTTGCGGCCGAGCAGCGGGATCCAGGAGATCATCCGGATCACGTTCGAGGTCCAGAACGGAATGGTGCAGACGAGCGCCAAGACCATCTGCCAGAGCGACGAGCGCACGTGGAAGGCGAGGAAATACGCGACCGTGAAGCCGATGACGAGCGTCAGCGCCCACACGATCGCGCAGAACCGCGCGGTCGACGCGTAGGTGCGGAAGATGGTGCAGAGGCCGGGCAGCTCGTCGAGGCAGCCCTCGAAGCTCTCCGTGTAGCTGCGGAGCGTGAAGGACGGGATGATCTGGTAATCGTTGTAGTCCCAGAAACTCACGACCACGACGAGGACGAGCGGCAAGACGAAGAATGCCGCGAAGACGAGCCCGAGCGGCAGGGCCTGCAGCCGGGCCGAGATCGCGAGATGGCGGCGGGCGGGGGCGGCGTCGGTGATCAAGCGGAACCCCGGCGCACGGATCAGGCGCGGGGTCCCTCTCCCCGAGCGGGAGAGGGTAGGGGGAACAGGTCGATCCGGACGGGGCGCACCCCCTCACCCGGTCGCACGCTGCCGCGCGCGACTCGACCTCTCCCCGTCGGGGAGAGGGTTTGGCGTCGCGCTCCGGCCCACACGGTCACGCCGCGATGAACTCGTTCCACTTGCGGACCATGTAGTCGTTCTCGTCCATGACGGAGTTCCAGCACGCGACGCCGCCCATGCGCTCGTCATAGGAGCCGCCGTCGCGCACCGAGCCCGCCTTCTCGAGCAGCGTGCCGTCCGGCGCCTTGATGTCCTGGGCGGCGGGCTTGCCCTCCATCCAGTAGGCCCACTCGTCCGCCGCCATGTTGGCCTTCGCGGTGTCGAGCACGGCCGAGTAGTAACCCTGCCGGTTGAGATAGGCGCCCGCCCAGCCGGACAGGAACCAGTTGATGAACTCGTAGGCCCATTCCTGCTTCCGGCCGGACACGCCCCGGGAGAGCGCGAACCCGGACGCCCAGGAGCGATAGCCCTCCTTCAGCGGCTGGAACTTGCACGCGATGCCCTTCGAGCGCACCGCCGTGACGGCGGGCGACCACATCGACTGGATGACCGTCTCGCCCGACGCCATCAGGTTCACGCTCTCGTTGAAATCCGTCCAGAAGGCGCGGAACTGGCCGGATCTCTTCGCCTCCTTCAGGAGGTTCGTGGTCATGTCGATCTCGGCCCGGGTCATGTTGCCCTTGTCCGCGTAGGTGTGCTTGCCGGTCGCCTCCACGACCATCGCGGCGTCCATGATGCCGATCGACGGGATATTGAGGATCGCGGCCTTGCCCTTGAATTGGCTGTTCAGAAGCTCGGCCCAGCTCTCGATCGGGCGGCCGATCAGGTCGGGCCGGATGCCCAGCGTGTCGGCGTTGTAGACGGTCGGGATCAGCGTCGCCCACTCGGTCGGGGCGGAGGAGAACTTGGTCGAGCGTTGGCCCTCCAGGAACATCACCTTCCTGGGCGCCGTGCCCTGGTCGCCGATCCTCTTGCCGGACGGCAGCTCGCCCTTGGTGAAGACGGGCGTGATCTTGTCGAAGAGCTTGATCTTGTTCGCGTCCATGGCCTGGAGGTTGCCCGACGGCACGAGCTTCTTCAGCGAGAAATACTCGGTGTCCACGAGGTCGTAGGAGCCGGGTTGGGTGATGACGCGCTTCGTCACGTCGTCGGTCGTCACCGCGACGTACTCGATCTTGATGCCGAGATCGGCCTCGACCTTCCTGGCGATCTCGGCCGACTGGTTCACCGCGGTACCGAGATAGCGCAGCACCTTCGGCTCCTGCGCGTGAACGGCCGGCATCGGGAAGGCGGCCGCGCCCGCGAGCGCGCCCGCGCCCTTGATGATGTTGCGCCGCGAGACTCCGTTCAGTTCGTCGCTCATGTGCTTTCTCCCCGTTGGATCAACTCGACGGCCGCAAGGTCCGGATATCCGCCTCCGACCAGGTGATGCGCACCGCGTCGCCCGGCCGCATCGGGTCCGCGTCGTAGGCGGCGTCGCCCATGAGCGCCGTCATCCGGCCGGGCCCGGCGTCCAGCGCGACATGCACCTGGCTGCCCTGATATTCCGCCGCCTGCACGACCGCCGCAAGCCCATCCTCACGGGCGTCGCGCGAGAGGCGGATCCGGTCGGTGCGCACCGCGATCGGGCCGGCGGGCGTCGAGATGACGTTGTGGCCGCCGATGAAGCGGGCCACGAACTCGGTGCGCGGCGTGTCGAAGATCTCGCGTGGCGAGCCCGCCTGCTCGATCACGCCATGGTTCATCACCACCATGACGTCGGCGAGCGCCATCGCCTCGTCCTGCCCGTGCGTCACGTGCACGAAGGTGATGCCGAGGTCGCGCTGGATGCGCTTCAGCTCCGCCCGCACCCGGATGCGCAGGAACGGGTCGAGCGCGGAGAGCGGCTCGTCGAGGAGCAGCATGCGCGGCTCCGTGATGATGGCGCGCGCGAGCGCCACGCGCTGCTGCTGGCCGCCGGAGAGCTGGGACGGGAGACGGCCGGCATAGCGCTCCATGTCGACGAGGCGCAGCGTCTCGGTCGCCTTGGCGCGCCGCGCGGTCTTGCCCATGCCCCGCATCCGGAGCGGGAACGCCACGTTGTCGATCGCCGTGAGGTGCGGGAAGAGCGCGTAGCTCTGGAACATCATGGCGGTGCCGCGCTGCACGGGCGGCAGGTCGGTGACGTTGCGGCCGCCGAGCACGATGTCGCCCGAGGTCGCGGCCTCGTGGCCCGCCACCATGCGCAAGGTCGAGGTCTTGCCGCAGCCCGACGGCCCGAGCAGGCAGGCATAGCTCCCGCCCGGGATCTTGAGGTCGATCGCCTGCACGGCAACGTTCGCCCCATAGGATTTGGTGAGCTGGACGAGTTCGAGCGAGGCGGGGATCATGGGCGTTGCCGATCTACGCTCCTGGCCGCAAGCGACATGCCAGTCGTCAGGTCACGCCCGAGGCCGCGAGGTGTGCGGTGAGCGCGGCCCGGAGCGCCGGCCCGCCATGCAGGCCGAGCTTGCCGCGCCGCCACAGGATGTCGTCGGCGCTCAGCGCCCATTCCGTCTCCACGAGATACGCGACCTCGCGCTCGGTGAGGCCCGCGCCGAGGTCGCGGCCGAGGTCGGCGAGCGACGTCGCGCCGCCCAGGATGCGCGCGGTCCGGGTGCCGTAGGCCCGCGCGAGACGGCGCGCGAGCCCGGATGGCAGCCAGGGATGGCGGACCTTCAGGTTCGCCAGGCACGAGCTGAACCCGTCCGGCATGTCTCCGCCGGGCAGCGGGGCGGAGCCGGTCCAGCCGGGCTTCAGGCCTGGCAAGTACGGCGACAGCTTTTCCAGCGCGTGCTCGGCGAGGCGGCGGTAAGTCGTGATCTTGCCGCCGTAGATCGACAAGAGCGGCGGGCGTTCCTCGCCCGCCTGGACGTCGAAGGTGTAGTCGCGCGTGACCGCGGAGGCCTTGGCGTCCGCGTCGTCGTCGTAGAGCGGCCGCACGCCCGCGTAGGACCACACGACGTCCTCCGGCATCACCGGCTTCGCGAGCGCCCCGCTCGCGACCTCGCAGAGGTAGCGCGTCTCTTCCTCCGAGATGCGGATGCCGGTCGGGTCGCCCTCGAAGGGCGTGTCGGTCGTGCCGATCAGGGTGAAATCGCCCTCGTAGGGGATCACGAAGACGATGCGGCCGTCGGCGTTCTGGAGGATGTAGGCCTGCTCGCCCGCGTAGAGGCGCGGCACCACGATATGGCTGCCCTTGACCAGCCGGACGTGCCCGGCCGAGTTGCGGCCGAAGCCGCCGCGCAGCACGTCCTCAACCCAGGGCCCGGCGGCGTTGACCACGATGCGGGCCGAAACCGTGCGCTGGATGCCGCCTTGGTCCTCGATCGTCGCGATCCAGTGGTCGCCGTGCGGCTGCGCGTCGACGAAGCGGCAGCGGGTGCGGATGGCGGCGCCTCGCTCGGCGGCGTCGAGCGCGTTCAGCACCACGAGCCGGCTGTCCTGAACCCAGCAATCCGCGTAGGCGAACCCGCGCGTGTAGGTGGGCTTCAGCGGCGCCCCCAGGGGGTCGCGCGTGAGGTCGAGCCCGCGCGAGGCCGGAAGCCGCTTTCGCCGGGCCAGATGGTCGTAGAGGAACAGGCCGGCGCGGATCATCCAGGCCGGTCGGAGCGACGCATCGTGCGGCAGCACGAAGGTCATCGGCCAGATGATGTGCGGCGCGATGGAGAGGAGCACCTCGCGCTCGCCCAGCCCCTCGCGCACGAGCCGGAACTCGTACTGCTCGAGGTAGCGCAGGCCCCCGTGGATGAGCTTGCTCGAAGCCGACGAGGTCGCGCCCGCGAGGTCGCCCTTCTCGACGAGCATGACGCTGAGGCCCCGCCCGGCGGCGTCGCGCGCGATGCCGGTCCCGTTGATGCCGCCCCCGATGACGAGGAGGTCGAGAGGAGCGTCGCCGGTCATTTGGACGGTCTAGCGGGCGAGGGGGCGCTCGGCTACTCCGCGGCCTGCGGCAGGGCGCGCGGGCGCCATTCGGGCCAAGTTTCGTCTGTCGCCTCGTCGTCCACCTCGGACGGGTCAGGCGGCGGTGCCTCGCCCGGCTCGTCGCGCTCGCCGACGAAGCGCCCGAGGCCGCGCGCGATGAGGCGGCCGGCATCGTCCAGGATGGTGAAGATCGCCGGGACGAAGACGAGCGACAGCACGGTCGAGACGAGGAGCCCGCCGATCACCGCGATCGCCATGGGCGAGCGGAACTCGCCCCCGTCGCCGAACGCGAAGGCGGACGGGATCATGCCGGCCACCATGGCGATCGTGGTCATGACGATCGGCCGCGCGCGCTTGCGGCCGGCCTCGACGAGCGCGTCGAGACGCGGCGTGCCGCGCCCGATCTCCTCCACGGCGAAGTCGACCAGCATGATGGCGTTCTTCGTCACGATGCCCATCAGCATGAGGATGCCGATGACGACCGGCATCGAGATCGCGCGGCCCGTGATCAGCAGCGCGAAGATCGCGCCCCCGATCGAGAGCGGCAGCGAGAACAGGATGGTGATCGGCTGCGTGAAGCTCGCGAAGAGCAGGATGAGCACGCCGTAGACCATCATCAGGCCCGCCCCCATGGCGGTCGCGAAGGACTCGAACACCTCGCTCATGACCTCGACGTCGCCCGATTGCTTGATGGTCACGCCGGCCGGCAGGTTCTTCGCGGTCGGCAGCGCGTAGATGGCCGCGAGCCCCTCGCCCAGCGCGTGGTTGCCCACGAGGTCGGCCTCGACGGTCACGCGGCGCGTGCGGTCGTAGCGGTTGATCGCGGTCGGGCCGCGGCCGATCGAGAAGTCGGCGACCGAGGAGAGCGGGACGCCCGCGCCGGACGCGGTCGCGACCCGGAGCTGGCGCAGGAGATCGACCTGGCCGCGGGCGGAGCGCTGCATCTCGACCCGGATCGGGATCAGCCGGTCGCCCGCGTTGAACTTCGCGAGGTTCGCGTCGACGTCGCCGAGCGTCGCGACCCGGATCGTCTCGGAGAGCGCTTCGGTCGAGACCCCGAGATCGGCCGCGAGCCCGGTGCGGGGCGTGATCTGCAGCTCCGGCCGGTCGAGATCGGCCGTCGAGACCGGGTTCGCGAGGATCGGCAGCGTGCGCATCTCGCTCGCGAGCTGGTTCGCGGTGTCGTCGATCGCCGTGATGTCCTGGCCCGCGATGATGAGCTGGAGGTCGCGCTGGCCGTTGTCCTTGAGGAACCAGAACCGGATGTCCGGCACGTCCGAGATCAGGCCCGTGATCCGGTCGAGCACGTCCTTCTGGGAAAGCGTGCGCTGGCTCTTGTGGGACAGGTTGACGACGAGCGTCGCCTTGCGGATCTCGGCCGCGCCGCCGAGGATCTGCCCGCCGTAGATGAGGACGGAGCGCACCTCGGGCACGGCCTTCAGCCGCTCCGCGATGTCGGTCGTCACCCGGTCGGTATCGACGAGCCGCGAGCCCGGCGGCAGCTCGACCGCGAGCAGCGTCCGGCCGGAATCCTCGGCCGGGATGAAGCCGGACGGCAGGAGTTGCGTCGACCAGAGCGAGCCGACGAAGATCGCGATCCCGGCCGCGAAGGTAATCCAGCGATGCCGGACCGACCAGCGCACCAGGGCCGTGTAGCCCCGCATCACGCGTCCCTCCTCCTCGGCCGGAGCGTCGTGGGCGCGCAGGAAGTAGGCGGCCATGAGGGGCGTGATGAGCCGTGCGACGAGGAGCGAGAACAGCACCGCGATCGCGACCGTCAGCCCGAATTGCCGGAAATACTGGCCCGCGATGCCGCCCATGAACGACACGGGCGCGAAGACCGCCACGATGGTGAACGAGATCGCGATGACCGCGAGCCCGATCTCGTCCGCGGCCTCGAGCGACGCCCGGTAGGCCGATTTCCCCATGCGCATGTGGCGCACGATGTTCTCGATCTCCACGATCGCGTCGTCCACCAGGATGCCGGTGACGAGCGTGATGGCGAGCAGGCTGACGACGTTCAGCGAGAAGCCGAGCTGGCTCATGACGAAGAAGGTCGGGATCGCCGAGAGCGGCAGCGCGACGGCCGAGACCAGCGTCGCGCGCAGGTCGCGCAGAAAGATGAACACCACGATGATCGACAGGATCGCGCCCTCGACCAGCGTCTCCATCGCGGAGTGGTAGTTGCCGAGCGTGTAGTCGACCTGCGTGTCGACGAGCGCGAGCTGGTATTCGGGGTGCTCGGCCTGGATGCGCGCGATGCGCTTCTCGACGAGCGCCGCGACGGTCGCGTCGCTCGCGCCCTTGGCGCGCGTGATGCCGAAGGCCACGACGGACTTCCCGTCGAGCCGCGCGAAGGTGCGGGCTTCGGCCGCCCCGTCCGTCACGGTGCCGAGCTCGTCGAGCCGCGCCTTGCGGGCCGAGGAGAGCGAGATCGGCAGCGCCGCGAGGTCGTCGACGCTCGTCATGCCGGCGAGCGTACGGATCGCCTGCTCCTGCCCGGCAATCTCGCCGCGCCCGCCCGAAAGATCGACGTTCGTCGCGCGCAGTTGCCGGTTGACGCTGGCCGCCGTGACGTCGAGCGAGAGGAGCTTGCGCGGGTCCAGCGCCACGCGGATCTCCCGGTCGACGCCGCCCGAGCGCGTGACGCCGCCGACGCCCTTGAGGCTCTGCAGCTCGCGTGCCACGACGTCGTCCACGAACCACGACACGTCCTCGACCGACCTGTCGGGCGCCGAGGCCGCGTAGGTCATGATCGGCAGGCCCTCGATGTCGATGCGCTGCACGATCGGCTCGTCGATCGTGCGCGGCAGGTCCTGGCGGATCTTCGCGATCTGGTCCTTGACGTCGTTCAGCGCCCGGTCGGTGTTCACACCGATGTTGAACTGGATGGTGGTGGCCGAGGAGCCGTCGGCCAGCGCCGACACGATGTGCCAGATGCCGTTCACGCCCGCGACCGCGTTCTCGACCTTCTTGGTGACCTGCGTCTCCAGCTCGGAGGGGGCAGCGCCCGATTGCGTGATCAGCACCTGGACGATCGGGATGTCGATGTTCGGGATGCGGGTGATCGGCAGCGATCGGAAGCTCACGACGCCCAGGATCATCAGGACGAGGAAGAGCACGCTCGCGGGCATGGGCGAGCGGATCGACCATGCGGAGATGTTGAGCCTCATCGCGACGATTCCTTCACCGACGGGGGTATGGCCCGGACGGGGTCGCCCGCCCGCAGAAAGACGGCGGCGCGCGCCACGACCGCCTCGCCGGGCTTCAGGCCCTCGGTGATCTCGACCACGTCCCGTGAGCTGAGACCCGTCTCGACGCGCCGTACCTCGACGCGGCCGCCCTCGACGACCTGCACGGAACGGCCCCGCTCGCCCCGCGCGACCGCGGAGGCCGGCACCGACACGCCCTCGCGGCGCGCGATGTCCACGACCGCGCTGGCGAAGGAGCCGACGCGCGCCCCAGCGTCGTCGCCGAGCGCGATCCTGACGCGGCCGAGCCGCGTCGCCTTGTCGACCTCGTTCGAGATGAGCCTCACGGTCCCGACGACCGGCACGTCGCTGCCCGCGAGGGTCACCTGCGCGGACATGCCGAGCCTGACGCGGGCGAGCACGTCGTCCGGCGCCTCGGCGTCGAGATCGATCGCGCCGTCCCGCACGATGCGGAACAGGGCCTCGCCGCCGCCCGTCTGGGCGCCGAGCCGGGCGGTGCGCCGACTGAGCGTGCCGGCGACCGGCGCGCGCACGTCGGTGCGGGCCATGCGGACCTCGAGTTCGCGGCGCTGCGCCTCCTGGCTCTT
>CAHJXE010000058.1 GCA_903644085.1 Hyphomicrobiales bacterium | reverse complement strand
CCGAAGCAGCCGACCCACTCGCCCGACGCGAGCTTCGGCAGAAACTTCTTGCGCTGCGTCTCGTCCCCGTAGGCGTAGATCGGGTACATGACGAGCGAGGATTGCACGCTCATCATCGAGCGGTAGCCGCTATCGACCCGCTCGACCTCGCGCGCCACGAGGCCGTACGACACGTAGGACGCGCCCGCGCAGCCGTAATCCTCAGGCAGGGTGACGCCGAGGAGCCCGAGCTCACCCATCGCGTTGAAGATCGACCGGTCGGTCGTCTCGTTCGCGTAGGCGTCGACGACGCCCGGCAGCAGCCGCTCGCGCGCGAAATCGCGCGCCGTGTCGCGGATCGCGCGCTCGTCCTCGGAGAGCTGCTCGTCCAGGAGGAACGGGTCCTCCCACTCGAAGCGGGCGCTCGGCGCCACTGCCATCGCGGGCTCGTAATTCTGGATCGCCTGGCTCATGTCTCGCTCCCGGATCTCGTGGCGCCCGCGCGCTGCGCGGCGATTGCCCGTGTCTTTACACGTTGAAAAAAACTGTAACAGCCCATTGCAAAGGCGAAACCTTTTGATTTTCGCCGCCCGCTGTGGTATCGAAACAACTCCGGCCAACACGGCTCGGGGTCCCTGGCGTGAACCAGGTTCTACCACGGAACTCGACGGGCTGGACCTCGCGGCGTTCGCTGCCGCGGGATACCTTGAGCGTGCCGGACGGACGCGGCTTCTGGCCTCGATCGACCGTCCGACCGAGGCCGGCCTCGGCGACCTTTGACGGGACCGGCGTCCTCTCGGGCGGCCGGGAATCAGGAAGGCACCTTCGCATGACGATCCAGAAGAAGACAGCCGCCAAGCAGGGATTCAAGACGGGCGAGTCCGTCGTCTACCCGGCTCACGGCGTCGGCCGCATCACGGCGATCGAGGAGCAGGAGATCGCCGGCTTCAAGCTCGAGCTCTTCGTGGTCGGCTTCGAGAAGGACAAGATGGTGTTGCGCGTGCCGACCGCCAAGGCCGCGAGCGTCGGCCTGCGCAAGCTCGCCGAGCCGGCCGAGATGCAGAAGGCGCTCGACGTGCTGACGGGCCGCGCCCGCATCAAGCGCACCATGTGGTCGCGCCGCGCACAGGAATACGAGGCGAAGATCAATTCGGGCGACCTGATCGCGGTCTCCGAGGTGGTGCGAGACCTGCACCGGGCGGAATCGCAGCCGGAACAGTCCTACAGCGAGCGCCAGCTCTACGAGGCGGCTCTCGACCGCGTGGTGCGCGAGCTCTCCCACGTCAACAAGATCACGGATACCGAAGCGCTGAAGCTGATCGAGGCGAACCTCGCGAAGTCGCCGAAGCGCGCCAAGCCCGGCGAGGCTGATGCGGCCGAGATCGAGGTGGATGCCGAGGTGCAGGACGAAGCCGCCTGATCTTCGCACCCTTCGCGTGACGCGAGCCCGGCCGAGAGGCCGGGCTTTCTCGTTGAGCTTGCTCGACCGTCGTGACCGGCCCGATCGGCTCGCGTCCGACGGACCCTGCGGCCCCGATCGGTGCAGGCCCGACGTGGGATCGTCAGGCGCATCGCGTACCGGCTCTCGCGAGAGCCCGGCGCCGCCTCAATGGTTGTCCCGCGGCACCCCGAACGTCTGCGCGACCTTCTGGTACTTCACGGCCGGCTTCAGCACCATGCCGCCGTTGAGCTGGTCCACCATGCCGCGCTGGATCTCCTGCCAGGGCGTCTGGGAGGCCGGGTGGGGGTGGCCTCCGGTCGAGGCGAGCGCCTGGTGGCGTCCCGCGATCTCGTCAGCCGACAGGAGAATGTCGGCCGAGCGGCGGTTGAGGTCGATGCGCACGCGGTCGCCCGTGCGCAGGATCGCGAGCCCGCCGCCGGCCGCGGCCTCCGGCGAGGCGTTGAGGATGGAGGGCGTGCCCGACGTGCCCGATTGCCGCCCGTCCCCGAGGCAGGGAAGCGAGGTGACGCCGCGCTTCAGGAGTTCGCCCGGCGGCTGCATGTTCACGACCTCCGCCGAGCCCGGATAGCCGATCGCGCCCGCGCCGCGCATGACGAGGATCGTGTGCTCGTCGATGCCGAGCGAGGCGTCGTCGATGCGCTCGTGGTAATCCTCCGGCCCCTCGAACACCACGACCCGCCCCTCGAAGGCGTTCGGGTCGTCGGGGTTGTTCAGGTAGCGCTCCTGGAACTCGGGCGAGATCACGGCCGTCTTCATGATGGCGCTATCGAACAGCGTGCCCTTGAGGTTGAGGAAGCCCGCGCGTTCCTTCATCGGGGCGTCGTAGGCGTGGATGACGTCGCGGTTCCAGGAGTGGCGGCCGCGGGTGTTCTCGCCCATCGTGCGGCCATTCACCGTCACCGCGTCCTCGTGGATGCGCCCCGCGCCGATCAGCTCCGCCATCACGGCCGGGAGCCCGCCCGCGCGGTGGTACTCCTCGCCCAGATACTCGCCTGCCGGCTGCATGTTGACGAGAAGGGGCACGTCAAAGCCGACGCGCTCCCAGTCGTCGTTGTCGATCGCGACCCCGATATGCTTCGCGATGGCGTTGATGTGGATCGGCGCGTTGGTCGAGCCGCCGATCGCGGCGTTCGCCACGATGGCGTTCTCGAAGGCCTCTTTCGTCAGGATGTCGGAGGGCTTCAGGTCCTCCCACACCATGTCGACGATCCGCTTGCCCGTGGCGTAGGAGGCCTGGCCGCGCTCGCGGTAGGGCGCCGGGATGGAGGCCGAGCCCGGCAGCGACATGCCGAGCGCCTCGGCCAGCGCGTTCATGGTGGAGGCCGTGCCCATCGTGTTGCAATGGCCGGTCGAGGGAGCGGAGGAGCCCACGATGTCCATGAACTGCTGGAAGTCGATGTCGCCCTTCGCGTGGCGCTCGCGCGCCTTCCAGACGACCGTGCCGGAGCCGGTGAGCTCCTTGTTCCAGTAGCCGTTCAGCATCGGCCCGACATTGAGCGAGATCGCCGGGATGTTGACCGTCGCGGCCGCCATCAGCAGCGCCGGCATGGTCTTGTCGCAGCCCGTCATCAGCACGACGCCGTCGAGCGGGTAGCCGTACAGCACCTCGACGAGCGACAGGTAGGCGAGGTTGCGGTCGAGCGCCGCGGTCGGGCGCTTGCCGGTCTCCTGGATCGGGTGGCAGGGGAACTCGAACGCGACGCCGCCCGCGGCCGTGATGCCGTCCCGCACCCGCTTCGCGAGTTCGATATGGTGGCGGTTGCAGGGCGAGAGGTCGGAGCCCGTCTGCGCGATCCCGATGATCGGATAGCCGCCGCGCAGTTCGTCCGGCGTCAGGCCGAAATTCAGGTAGCGCTCCAGGTAGAGCGCCGTCATGCCCGGGTTGTGCGGGTTGTCGAACCATTGCCGCGAGCGGAGGTCCTGCGGCGCGATGCGGCGACGTTCGGATTCCATGTTCGTCTCCCGGTCGGGCGCTCGTCTGAAGGCGCTCGTGTGCGGCCTTGTGAACCCGGGAGGACGCGGTGACAACCCGCACCATGTTGTCGCCACGACCACGGAAGCATATGCTTCCGACAGGAGGTCGGCATGGCGATCACGTTGCGCAACAAGGCAGTCGAGGAGCGGATCCGGGTGATCGGTCGGCGCACGGGTGAGGGTCCGTCCGCCATCATCGCGCGGCTGGTGGCGGCCGAGGAGCCGGATGCTGGTCGGGTCAGCCCCGAGGAGGCGGAAGCCCGCTTGCAGTGGTGGAAGACCTATGTCGCGTCACGTCCGCGATGGACCGAGGACGAACTCGTCGCCTCGAAGGTGTTCGAAGAAAGCATGTACGACGAGAACGGCTTGCCGCAGTGATCGTGGTCGACACCTCGGTCCTGCTGGCGATCATCGCGAGGGAGCCCGATGCCGACCGGTTCGTCGATGTCCTGCGGGTCCGGCAGGACGTCCGCGTCCCGGCATCCTGCTACGTCGAAGCGGTGATGGTGCTGAGCAAGCTCCCGAACGGGCGCGGCGACCTCGATGCGCTGCTCGACCGGTTCGGCATCGCCACCGTCGGCTCGGACGCCCGACAGGCCAGGCTCGCGGCGGACGCGTTCGCGCGGTTCGGCCGCGGGACCGCCCACCCGGCCAAGCTTAATTTCGGCGACTGCCTGTCCTATGCGGCCGCGGCGGCGCACGCGGCGCCGCTGCTGTTCAAGGGAGACAACTTCCGGCGCACCGATCTGCGATCGGCGCTCTGACTCATGCCGGGTGCGGCAGGCGGCCGTCGGGCGTGTACTTGTTCACGGCGTCGGGCAGCTCGCGTGAGAGGCGCGACAGGATCTCGTCTCGCGACATCCCGGTCTGCTTTGCCAGAGCGTCGATCGTGTCGGACCCGACCGCCTTCTCGACGTCGGGCGGCGCGATCTGCTTGTTCGGGCCGCTGCCGACCCAGGACTGCGCGGTGTCGCCGTGGCCGTTCTGCGTGAAGCTGTCGACGAGGCCGGAGAGCCCGTCATGGATCATGGTGCCGAGGCCGCCGCCGCCACCCGAGGGAAGCCACTGGTCGAGGCCGGCGGGCTTCGGGGTCGGGGCGGGTGCGCCGCCCGTCGGGGCCTTCGCGCCGCCGCCCATCCACTCCGAGATCTGGTCGCGGTGCTGGTAGCCGGCGATGGCCAGGAGCCCGAGGAGGGCCGTCATCGAGGGTCGGCTCATCGTGCGCGCCTTTCGTGCGATTTCATGAGCGGAGACAAACCGCCCGCTTCCCGCCGGTTCCGTACACAGGGTCAGGCCGCGAGCGCGTAACGGCGGCAATGGTCGAGATAGGCGGCCTCGTGGCTCGCCACGAGCTCGACGACGCTCGTCCACAGCCAGGAGGGCGCGTCCAGCGTCTTGGAGCGGCCGCGACCGAGGTCCGCCAGCCAGGCCGCACGGGTCGCGTCGTCCATCTGCCGGCCGTGCGCGCGCCCCACGATCCCCGCGAGGTAGCGCGAGACCGTCACGGCCTCTTCGCGCGAGAGCCGGTCCGCCTCGATCTTGAGGTCCTGCGGCAGCAACTCGCGCAGCACGACGCTGCGCTCGCCGAACCGGGTCGCGAGCATGCGCTCGCCGAGATTGGGCGAGAGGGCCCGCGCGCCCGCGACCACGCGCTCCGCGTTCTCGCGCGGCATCTTCGCGGTAGCGGAGCGGGGGGCGGCCGCCTGTACGCCCTCCTTGATGTCGAACAGGCACACCCGCTCGGGCTTGCGGCCCTCGGGTCCGATGCCGATCAGCGCCGCGTAGCGCAGGCGGCCGAGCGAGGAGCAACCCTTCACCCAGTAGGCGGCGTCCAGAAGCGCGACCTCGTCGCCCGCGTCGCGATGGTTGAGGCCGAGCACCATGTCGCGCACGACGTCGCCCGCGAACAGGGCCGCGAGGTCGTCCCGCTCCGTGCCCGACAGCGTCCAGAAGGTGCGCCCCAGCGGGATCTCGGGCCGGATGTCCTCGATCCGCTCCTGCGCGAGATGGCGCCATCGGCGTTTCGCGGCCTCGCGCAGCAGGCCCTTCACGAGCTTCGGCTTCGGCTTCGCGGCTTCCGCCTCGCCGGCGAGCGCCGCCCCGTAGCCCTCCACCATGTCCTCGATCATGTGGGCGGTCGTGCCGCCCGGCAGGTTGGAGCCCCGCGCCGCGGAGGCGAGCGAGAGGCCGAGGCGGATCAGGTCGTGGGCGGGGTTGCCGATCACGGTCTGGTCGAGGTCGCGGATCTGCACGTCGACGTGCCCGTCCGCGTCGGCAAGCGGCCCCAGGTTGCCGACGTGGCAATCTCCGCAGATCCAGACCGGCGGGCCTTCGGGCAACGATCCGCCCGACGTCTCCAGCCACTCGTAGAACTTGATCGTCGAGCCGCGCACGTAGGCGTGGGCGGAGCGCGCCATCTTGCGGCGGCGCAGCCCCACCAGGATGTCGGCCCGACCCTCGGGCGCGGGAATCGTGAAAGCGGGGGCCGACATGGTACTCCTGTCGCGAGCCATTACGCGGCCCGCATCCGGCATGCCAAATCGCGAGGGGCGCGGGGCGGTTCCGAGGCCATACGGGCGGTCGCGAAAAGGTGTGCGGGTGCGGATCGAGCGCGTCCTGTCCGTCGTGATCCTGCTGCTGGTGGGTCTGCCGGCCTCGTCGCGTGCGGAAGGCTGTCCGGAGAGGCCGGCCTGCCATGGCTGCGGCTGCAAGGGCGGCACGGGCTATCGTGGCCCCAATGGCGATTGCGTGGGCTTTCGCCAGCTCGAGGCGACCTGCGGCCCGGCTCCCCATGCCAGATGCGTCTTCGAGAACGCACCCGGTACAGGGCTGAACCGGGACTGCGCGCTTGCACCCAAACGACGGACGCGCGACAGCCCGGACACGGGCACCTGACGGGCAAGGCGGGACGTGATGCTGCACACGGTGGCGAATTTCGACCGCATCGGCGAGGAGAACGCCTTCGCGGTCCTGGCGCGCGCGACGAACCTCGCGGCGGAGGGCCGCGACATCATCAATCTCGGCATCGGCCAGCCGGACTTCCCGACGCCGCCGCATATCGTGGAGGCCGCGATCCGGGCGCTCCGCGACGGGCATCACGGCTACACGCCCGCGACCGGCATCCTGGCCTTGCGCGAGGCGGTCGCGGCCGACCTCCACCGCCGCACCGGCCAGGAGGTCTCGCCGGACGCCGTGATGATCGTGCCGGGCGGCAAGGTCACGATGTTTGCCGCGATCCTGATGTTCGGCGAGCCGGGGGCCGAGATCCTCTATCCGGATCCGGGCTTCCCGATCTACCGCTCGATGATCGAGTACACGGGCGCGACCCCGGTGCCGGTGCCGATCCGCGAGGCGAACGGCTTCGCGTTCTCGGCCGCCGAGACGCTGGGGCTGATCGGGCCCCGCACGCGCCTCCTCATCCTGAACTCGCCCGCGAACCCGACGGGCGGCGTCACCCCGAAGGCGGAGATCGACGCGCTGGTGGCGGGGCTCGCGTCCCACCCACAGGTCGCGGTGATGTCGGACGAGATCTACGCGACCATGACCTATGACGGCGAGGCGCACGTCTCGCTCCTCACCTATCCGGAGATCCGCGACCGGCTGATCCTGCTCGACGGCGCCTCGAAGAGCTACGCGATGACCGGCTGGCGGCTCGGCTGGTCGGTCTGGCCGCGTCCGCTCTACGACATGGCGCGCAAGCTCGCCGTCAACTCGTTCTCCTGCGTCAACGCGCCGACGCAATGGGCGGGCGTCGCGGCGCTCAACGGGCCGCAGGACGCGGTGCGCGACATGGTGGCGGAGTTCGATCGCCGCCGCGCGCTGGTGGTCGCGGGGCTGAACCGGCTGCCGGGCGTCTCCTGCATCATGCCGCGCGGCGCCTTCTACGCGTTTCCGAACGTCTCGAAGACCGGGTGGAGCGCGAAGGCGCTCAGCTCCGCGCTCCTCGACGGGGCCGGAATCGCGACGATCGGCGGCCCCGATTTCGGCGTGCACGGCGAGGGCTACATCCGGGTCTCCTACGCGAACTCGGCGCAGAACATCGCGCGCGCGCTCGACCGGATCGGCGCCTTCCTGGCCGACCGGGCCGTCGCGTGATCATCGGCTCGCAGAACTGGCTTGACGTGTCAGGCCCGTGTATGACGGTACGGTACCGGACGGCAGCACGATCGTGACGACTTTCGCCACGTGCGGGCGACTTCCCTCGCCTCCGTGATTTCGCTCGGGCGCGCTCTCATGCTCTAAGCTAGGATTCGGCCCGACCCCGAGCCACTCTCAGGCAGGCTGACCGACGATGAGACCCGTGTTGCAAACAGGTTCCCCAGGCCTTGCCGCCGCGTGGCGGCTGGCGGCCGGCGGCCGGATCGATCGCGGCACATGCTGAAGACGGCCTTCGTGGCGGCGCGTGATCGCCGTCGCCTCCAGGAAATCGCCGGCGTCCTGATCCGGTTCGGCTTCGCCAAGGTCCTCGACCGGCTGGGTCTGCACTACCTCGTGCGTTTCGCGCGGCGCGGCCCCGCGCCGGAAGTCGCGCGGTTGACGCAGCCGCAGCGTGTGCGGCGCGCGATCGAGACGCTGGGCCCGACCTTCATCAAGCTCGGCCAGATCATGGCGAGCCGACCAGACCTCCTGTCCCCGCAATGGACCGAGGAGCTGGGCCGCCTGCACAGCCAGGTCTCGCCCATCCCGTGGGCGATCATGGGCCCGCAGCTCGAGGCCGATCTCGGCGGGTCGGTCGACGACCTCTTCGCCGAGTTCGACAAGGACTCGATCGCCTCCGCGTCGATCGCGCAGGTCTACCGCGCCCGCCTCCACACGGGCGAGGACGTGATCGTCAAGACGCTCCGGCCGGGCCTGCGCAAGGTCATCGAGGCCGACCTGCGGCTCCTCTCGCAGGCGACCCGCATCGTCGAGTCGCAGTGGCTCGAACTCGCCCGCTACCGCCCGCAGGAGCAGCTGCGCCACCTCGCGCTCGGCCTCAACGGCGAGCTCGACCTCGTGAACGAGGGCAACAATTGCGAGACCCTGGCGGCGATCTTCGTCGACCGCGAGGACATCGTGTTCCCCAAGGTACACTGGGAGCTGACCTCGGAGCGCGTCCTCGTCCAGGAGTTCATCCACGGCATCTCGCCGACCGATCGCGCCGCGCTCGACGCGGCGGGGCTCGACAAGGTGGCGCTCGCCAAGAAGGGCACCGACGCCTTCCTGCAGATGGCGCTGATCGAGGGCGTGTTCCACGCCGACCCGCATCCCGGCAACATCCTGGCGATGACCGACAACCGGATCGGCTTCATCGATTTCGGGATCATCGGCCGGCTCTCGCAGAAGCGGCGCTCGCAACTTCTCGTGCTGATCGGCGCGATGCTGAAGCAGGACGAGAACGGGCTCCTGGCCGTGCTGCTCGACTGGACGGGGTCGTCCACCCCCAACCTCACGAAGCTCGAAGGCTCGGCGCACAATTTCGTCATGCGCCATTCGGGCAAGTCGCTCGACCTCGGCCTCGTGCTCACCGACTTCATGACGATGGCGCGCGAGAACGACCTCGCGATGCCGACGGACCTCGCGATCCTGTTCAAGGGCCTGATCACGGCGGACGGCGTGATGCGCCAGCTCGACCCCGATTTCGACCTGTTCAACGCGGCCGCGCCGACCGTTCAGCTGACCATGCAGCAGCGGTTCTCGTTCTCGGCCTTCAAGAAGAAGCTCGAATCGGCCGGCGCCGGCCTGTTCGGCATGGCGTCCGAGATGCCGAGCCTGATCCATCTCATGCTGGTCCGCCTGAAGCAGGGCAAGATCACGGTCGAGATCGAGATCAAGGGCATGGACGCGCTGACCCGCGGCATCGAGCGGGCGGCGGCGCGCGTCGCGGTCGCGCTGGTGGTCGCGGCCTTCGCGACGCAGATCGCCCCGCGGCTGATCGCCTACAGCCCCTACGCGTTCGCGGCCATCTGCGCGATCGTCCTGCTCATCGGCATCGGCTGGGTGTTCCTGCTACGCCGCAAGCATTGAACGGGCGCGACGCTCAGAACAGCGCGCGCAGGAACGCCGTCAGCTCCGCGAGTTCCGGCGCATCGCCCCGGAACGGGCGCGAGAGCGAGAGCAGCGTGTCCTTGTGGTCGAGCCCCGGATAAACCCGTTCGACGACCCCGACGCCGCTTGCCCGCAGCTTGGCGGCGAGCGCCGTCGTGTTCTTCGGCCGCACCGTGTCGTCGCGGTCGCCCGTCGTCAGGAAGGCCGGCGGCGATCGGGTGCCCGCGAAGGTGATCGGCTGCGTCGCACGCAGGTCCGGTGCGTCGCCGAACACCTCCTGGGCCGTGCCGGCATCGAGCGGCAGGAAATCGTAAGGACCCGAGAGGCCGACCAGCGCTCTCACCGAGCCCCGCTTCACGCCGACCCGCGCGAGATAGCGCCGATCGAGCGCCAGCATCGCGGCGTTGTAGGCGCCGGCCGAGTGGCCCATGAGCACGAGGCGGCGCGGGTCGCCCCCATAGGTCGCGATATGATCCGCGACCCACCGGACCGCGTTCGCGCTGTCGTCGAGGAAATCCGGGAAGCGGATTTCAGGGTAGAGCCGGTAATCGGGCAGCACGGTCACGAAACCCTGGGCGGCGAGAGCCTGGCCGACGAACGCGTACTCGGCCTTCGCGCCGTCCTTCCACGACCCGCCGTAGAAGAAGACCACGACCGGCGCGTTCGTCACGCCCGCGCTCGGCACGTAGACGTCGAGCCTCTGGCGCGGATGGCCGCCATAGGCCACGTCCTGGATCGCGAGTCGCCCGCCCTCGTCGCGCGGCGCCAGGGCGTCGAAGATCTGCAGCGGCGAGCAGGCGGTCGCCGCGAAGGCCGGGACCGCGAGGGCGAGCAGGCGTCGGGTCGGTTGCAATGCATCCTCGTGGATGGCGAACTCTCACCGCTCAGAACAGCGAGATGACGGCGGTGCCAAGCACCCTTTTGAACTCGCCCGCCCGGTGCAGCAAGCTGTCCATTATGCCCTCCCCGTCCGCACGTGCTACGAGCCGCCTCCCATCGAACAGGACCGATCCCATATGAGCCGTCTCGTTCACGTCCTCGCCGGAGCCCTCGCCCTCATGAGCACAGCCGCCACCGCCGCCCCGGTCACCACGCCGTCGGGCCTGAAATACACGGACGAGGTGGTCGGGACCGGGCCCGAGCCGAAATCCGGTCAGTCGGTCACGGTGCATTACACGGGCTGGCTCGACCAGGGCGGCAAGCAGGGCACCAAGTTCGATTCCTCGCGCGACCGCGGACAGCCGTTCAGCTTCAAGATCGGGGCGGGTCAGGTCATCAAGGGCTGGGATGAGGGCGTCGCCACGATGAAGACGGGCGGCCGGCGCACGCTGGTGATCCCGCCGGAGCTCGGCTACGGCCGCACCGGCGCCGGAGGCGTGATCCCGCCCAACGCGACGCTGATCTTCGACGTCGAGCTCATCGCGGCGAAGTAGGTCCGGCCGTTCCCGGATCGACCAGCTCGGCGACCGGCGTCGCGCCATCGATCCGGACGATGCGCACCCGCGACCCAGCGGGCGCGTCCGGCCCCGTGACGCGCCACACGGAATCGTCGAGCCGGATGCGGCCCTCGCCCGCCACCATCGCGCCGTCGAGCGGGAAGACGCGGCCGACCAGGAGGTCGCCGCGCCGGTTCAGCCGGGCGGCGGCCTCGCCCGTCGCCTGCGTGCCCCGCATCAGCGAGCGCCCGGCCAGCACCGACAGGATCGCGAAAACCGCGAAGGCCACGAGACTCGCCTGCCAGGACAGCTCGAACCCGTAGCCGAGCCCGCCCGTCATCAGCGCCGCGACGCCGAACCAGACGAGGAAGATGCCGGGCGAGACCGTCTCCAGCGCGACGAGCACGAGCCCGGCGATCAGCCACCCCCAGGGCACGGGGTCGGCCGCGAGTTCGCTCATCATCGTCATGGGGCGGTCCGGCTTGAGGGCGGCAGGCCGGAGGGCTTGCGCGGCGCGCGCTCGTCCGGGTTCCCGAACACGGCGCGCGTGATCTCCGCGATGCCGCCAAGCGTGCCCGCGATCCCGGCCATCTCGATCGGCACGATGACGACACGCTGGTTCGGGGCGGTCGCGAGCGAGCGGATGGCGTCGACGTACTTCTCGGCCACCAGGAAGTTCGCGGCCGCGACGTCGCCCTTGGCGATCGCTTCGCTCACCATCGCGGTCGCGCGCGCCTCCGCCTCGGCGGAGCGTTCGCGCGCCTCGGCGTCCCGGAAGGCTGCCTCCTTGCGGCCCTCGGCCGCCAGGATCAGCGCCTGCTTCTCGCCCTCCGCGCGCAGGATCTCGCCCTGCCGCATGCCTTCCGCCTCCAGCACGGAGGCGCGCTTCTCGCGCTCCGCCTTCATCTGGCGCGCCATCGCGCCCGCGAGGTCGGCCGGGGGCACGATGTCCTTGATCTCCACGCGGGTCACCTTGACGCCCCAGGGCGAGGCGGCGGCGTCCATGACGCGCAGGAGCCGCTCGTTGATCTCGTCGCGGTGCGAGAGGAGCTGGTCGAGGTCCATCGAGCCGACGACGGTGCGGATGTTCGTCATAGTGAGGACGAGGAGCGCCTGCGTGAGGTTCGAGATCTCGTAGGAGGCGCGCGCCGCGTCGAGCACCTGGTAGAACGCGGCCGCGTCGATCCGCACCCCGGCATTGTCGCGCGTGAACGCCTCCTGGGAGGGCACGTCGAGCACCTGCTCCATGACGTTCACCCGGTGCCCGACGCGCTCGACATAGGGCACGATCAGCCCGAGCCCGGCGCCCAGCGAGCGCGCGTACTTGCCGAAACGCTCGACCGTGTAGACCGATCCCTGCGGGATCGTTCGGACGCCGGCCGCGATCGTCACCACGACGAGGATCGCCAGGACGAC
Source organism: Hyphomicrobiales bacterium (assembly GCA_903644085.1). Lineage (GTDB taxonomy): Bacteria > Pseudomonadota > Alphaproteobacteria > Rhizobiales > Beijerinckiaceae > Enterovirga. The sequence continues at coordinate 1,242 of CAHJXE010000058.1, read as the reverse complement.
CACGAAGACGTTGAACCCGATCGAGACCTGCACGGCGACCGCTCCCTGACGACGTGCGCGCTATAGCATATCCGCGTCAGGCTGCCTGTGGATGCAGGCTCGGCGGGACTCAAGGGCCGTCGCCGGCCGCGCTATGAAGATCGGATGACCATCGGCATCGATCTCGGCACGGCCGCCAGCGGGGCCGCCTCCATGGACCTGGAAGAGTTGCTGGCGACCCGGCTCCTCGTCCAGGGCAATTCGGGCTCGGGCAAGTCGCACCTGCTGCGGCGCATCCTGGAGCAGAGCGCGCCGCACGTGCAGCAGGCGGTGATCGACCCGGAGGGCGATTTCGTGACGCTCTCCGACCGGTTCGGCCACGTGGTGGTGGACGCCGCCGAGTCGGAGGCCGAGCTGCACCGCATCGCGGCGCGGGTGCGTCGGCACCGCGTCTCGGTCGTGCTGAACCTCGAAGGGCTCGACATGGACGGGCAGATGCGCGCCGCCGCGAGCTTCCTCGGCGGGCTGTTCGACGCCGAGCGCGACCACTGGTTCCCGGCGCTCGTCGTGGTGGACGAGGCGCAGCTCTTCGCGCCCGCCGCCGCCGGCGAGGTCTCGGACGAGGCGCGCCGCCTCTCGCTCGGCGCGATGACGAACCTGATGTGCCGGGGCCGCAAGCGCGGGCTCGCGGGGCTCATCGCGACGCAACGCCTCGCCAAGCTCGCGAAGAACGTCGCGGCCGAGGCCTCGAACTTCCTCATGGGCCGCACCTTTCTCGACATCGACATGGCGCGCGCCGCCGATCTCCTGGGCATGGAGCGCCGCGCGGCCGAGATGTTCCGGGATCTCGAGCGCGGCCATTTCGTCGCGCTGGGCCCGGCGGTGTCGCGCCGCCCGCTGCCGATCCGGGTCGGGCCGGTCGAGACGCAGAGCCGGGGCGGCTCGCCCGGGCTCCTGCCGCTCCCTGAACCGGGCGAAGATGCGCGAGGTCTCATCCTCACCCGCGAGGCCGGTGAAACGGAGCCGCCCCGGGCGGCCCCGCGGCCGCGTCCCGTGCCGGCCGACGACGTTCTGGTCCAGCTCGCCCGCTACCGGCCGCCGGTGCGCGACGCGGAGGAGGACGTGCCCGCCCTGGGTCCGGCGGAGCGCGAGGCCGCGATGGCGGAGATCCTGGCCGAGATCCTGACGGATCGCGACGCCGCGACCTCGACGGTCGCGACGCTCTACCAGGACTTCACCGTGCGCTGCCGCATCCGCCGCGTC
>CAHJXE010000057.1 GCA_903644085.1 Hyphomicrobiales bacterium | reverse complement strand
GCCGGATCGAGGGGCGTTACCAGCCCGCCAAGCAGAAGGGCGCGCCGATCGGGATCGTGCTGCACCCGCATCCGCAATTCGGCGGGACGATGAACAACCAGATCGTCTATAACCTATTCTACGGGTTCGTGCAGCGTGGTTTCTCCGCGCTGCGCTTCAACTTTCGGGGCGTCGGCCGAAGCCAGGGCAATTTCGACCACGGTACGGGCGAGCTGTCGGACGCTGCAGCCGCGCTCGACTGGGCGCAGGCCGTGAACCCCGAGGCCCGGACCTGCTGGATCGCGGGCGTCTCCTTCGGGGCCTGGATCGGCATGCAGCTGCTGATGCGCCGCCCCGAGATCGAGGGCTTCATCTCGATCGCCGCCCCGGCGAACCGGTTCGACTTCACGTTCCTGGCCCCCTGCCCCTCGTCCGGGCTCTTCGTGCACGGCACGGAGGACCGTGTCGCTCCCTTCAAGGAGGTGATGGCGGTGATCGAGAAGGTGAAGACACAGAAAGGCATCCAGCTCGAGCATCAGCTCGTAGACGGCGCGAACCACTTCTTCGACGGCAAGGTCGACGACCTCATGACGACGGTCGACACCTACCTCGACAAGCGCCTCGGGAAACGGGAAGACGCGGCCGCCTGATCACGGTTTTGCCAGTACGCCGCCCGTGAGCGGCTCGGGCACACCCGTCGTGCCCGGATAGGTGAGCGGCAGCCCGACAAGGCTGCGTGCCGCGAGATACGCGAAAGCCTGGGCCTCCAGGTGCTCGGCCGACCAGCCGACAGCGTCGGCGGAGACGACCTCCGCGCCGACCGCCTCGCCGAGACGGCTCAGCATCTCGGCGTTGCGCGCGCCCCCTCCCCCGACAATCCACAGGCGAGGCCGCTCCGCGAACCAGTCGAGCGCGCGCGCCGCGGCGCCGACCGTGAAGGCGGTCAGGGTCGCGGCGGCGTCCGCCACGCCGAGGTGGCCGACGAGGCGATGCGAGAAGGCGTTACGGTCGAGCGACTTCGGCGGTGTCCGCCGGAGATAGGGATGCGACAAGAGCCACACGAGGATGTCGGCGTCGACCTGCCCCGAAGCGGCCGTCGCGCCGTTCGCGTCGTAAGGCTTCTCCGCCCGCTCCTTCATCAGATCGTCGATCAGCGCGTTGCCCGGCCCCGTGTCGAAGCCGAGCATCGCGTCGCCCTCCCCGATGAGGGTCACGTTCGCCACGCCACCGATGTTCAGGATCGCGAGAGGGGCGGCGAACCCCGACGCCTCCGCCAACGCGCGGTGGAAGACGGGCACCAGCGGCGCGCCCTGCCCACCGGCCGCGACGTCGGCCGCACGGAGATCGTACACGACGGGTACGCCGAGCCGCGCCGCGAGCGCCGGCCCGTCACCGATCTGCACCGTCAGGCGCTGTTCGGGCCGGTGCAGCACCGTCTGGCCGTGAAAGCCCACGAGGTCGACGTCGCCCGGCGCGAGACCCTCCGCGGCCATGAAGGCCTCGACCGCCTCCGCGTGGGCGCGAGTGATCAGCGCCTCCGCGTCGGCGAGCGAGCCGGGCCGGGCGTCGCGACCGGTCAGGCCCTCGCCGTCCCGCAGGGCTCTCGCCAGCAGCGCACGCTCCCCGTCGCTATAGGGTCGGCTACCCGTGGGTCCGAGCGGCGCAAGGCTGCCGTTCGGACCGCGCGAGACCTCGATCGCGCGGCCGTCCGTCCGGATGAGCGCGACGTCGATCCCGTCCATCGAGGTACCGCTCATCGTGCCGATCGCGGTGATCCAGGCCATGCCGCCATCCGACGTGAAAACGCTGACGCAAGCTGTTACACGCCGGGCTCGCTCCCGAAAACGATCACGCCAATCATCACGCAATGACCGCCGCGATCTCCGACTTCCTGCGCATCCTCGACGAGCGCGGGTTCATCCAGCAGGTCTCCGACACAGCGGGCCTCGACGCGAAGGCGGTGGCGGGCGGGCTCACCGGCTATATCGGGTTCGACGCGACCGCGACGAGCCTCCATGTCGGCTCGCTCGTCCAGATCATGATGCTCCGCTGGTTGCAGGAGACCGGCGGCCGGCCGATCGCCCTCATGGGCGGCGGCACGAGCCGGATCGGCGACCCGTCCTTCCGCGACGAGGCGCGCAAGCTGCTCGGCGACGACGATATCGCGCGCAACCTCTCGGGGATCCGGCAGGTCTTCGACAAGTTCCTGCGCTTCGGAAACGGCCCTGGCGACGCGCTGATGATCGACAACGCCACGTGGCTGAACCACCTCAACTATTCCGACTTCCTGCGCGATTACGGCCGGCATTTCTCCGTCAATCGGATGCTGAGCTTCGAATCCGTGAAGACGCGGCTCGACCGGGAGCAGTCGCTGTCCTTCCTCGAATTCAACTACATGATCTTCCAGGCCTACGACTTCGTCGAGCTGCACCGCCGCCACGGCTGCGTGATGCAGATGGGCGGGTCGGACCAGTGGGGGAATATCGTCAACGGGATCGAGCTCGGCCGGCGCACCGACAACGCCGCACTCTACGGCGTCACGAGCCCGCTCATCACGCTCGCGTCGGGTGCGAAGATGGGGAAAAGCGCGGCCGGCGCGGTCTGGCTGAACGCGGACCTGCTCGCGCCCTACGAATACTGGCAGTTCTGGCGCAACACCGAGGACGCGGATGTCGGGCGCTTCCTCAAGCTGTTCACCCTGATGCCGCTCGCGGAGATCGCGAAGCTCGACGCGCTGCAGGGCGCGGAGATCAACGAGGCCAAGAAGGTCCTGGCGACCGAGACGACGGCGCTCCTGCACGGCCGGCACGAGGCCGAGCGGGCGGCCGAGACCGCGAGCCGGACCTTCGAGCAGGGGGTCGCGGCCTCGGGCCTGCCGTCGGTCGAGCGGCCGCGCGCCGAATTCGAGACCGGGATCGGGATCGCGCCGGCCTTCGTGCTCGCGGGCCTCACCGGATCGAACAGCGAGGTTGTGCGCGCCATTTCGGGCGGCGCAATCTCGGTCAACGACGAGCGCGTCACCGACCGCAACCGGGTCGTGGGTATAGCGGATCTGTCGAACGACGGGATTGTGAAGCTCTCGTTCGGTCGCAAGAAGCACGTGCTGCTCCGCGCCGTGTGACGATCGCCCGTCACGGAGGCGTGATCTCGACGCGGAGCTGGCGCTGAACACCTGCATGCGGTCGACACGTCGTGGCTCGACCGCATGCAGGTGAAGCGCATGATCACGAACAGCTACGTCCGGCTCGTCTACGAGCACCTGTTCCACCCTGTCGCGGCTCGTGACGGCGTAGACGTGGTGTGCGAAATCGATCCCGATCCGCCGAACATCGCATCCGACGCGTCACGGCAGGAGGCGCCTCGCGAAGATCGGTCGGGCGCGACTGGCCGGTGCTGCGAAACGGTTATCGCGATGCGCCCATTCGAGCCGAAGAAGCAGTAGCGTGCCTCAATCCTCGCGGCGACGGGGCGAAGAGGTGGTGGCGGGCTCGTCCGCTTCCGGCATCGCCCAGCCGAACAGCTTGCGCAGGATGCCCGGCGCGACGACGGTCAGCGGGTTGACCGTCAGACTCGGCGAGCTCGCCGGGCCCGAAACGCGGAAATCGACCGCGAACAGACCCTCGTTCTTGTTGCCACCGAGGATCATGCCCACGATCGGCACTTGGCTGAACGCGTTGTTCAGCGAGTAGGCGGGCACGAACGTACCCTGGATGTCGGTGCGGTCACGCGCGTAGTCGACGAAGCCCGACAGGTTGAATCCGACCTGGGCGCCGTAGACCACCACGTCGTTGTACTCGACCCGCGACGCCGTGCGGCGGAAGCCGCCCGTCAGCTTGGAAAACTGGACCTGATCGGATTCGAGCTCGGTCAGCCGCGTTCCCGCGCGATCGTCTTCGCCCGTCGGCACGTGCTGGGCCGCGATCCGCCGCAGGGCCGGCTCGTTCTTGACGATGAACCGCTCGATCGTCACGGCGCCCGCCTGGAAGTTGTCACCGAGCGTCGCCTGGACGGCCAGCGTGCCGCCCGTGATGCGCTTGTAGAGATCGAGGAACCGGAGCGTCGCACCCGCATCGGCGGACGTGACCACGATGACGGGCGGTCCGGCCTCCCGCCGGATCTGAGCCTCGAACGCAGCTTGGCGGAACTGACCCCGGAACTGCAGCGCGCGGATCTCGCGGTTGCGCGACGAGACTTTCGCGGTGACGCCCGTCAGGGTCTCGTCGTTGTTGCCGGTCAGGATGTTGACCCCGAGGTCCAGATCGAAATCGAGACTGTCGCGCGCCTTCGCGGACGATCCGCCCGCGGGCGCCGCGCTCATCCATTTCATGACCGGACGCGCATCCCCGACATTGCCGCGCAACACCACCTTGTAGACGCCCCCCTGGCGCTCGATCTGGGCCTTCATATCCTCGCCCTGAACGATCTTCAGGACTGGCAGATCGGCCCTTTCCAGGGTTCCATCCTGACCGAAGACGGCGCTGCCGCGGATCTGGGTCGGCCCGGCGTCGAACACGATGTCGCGCAGGTCCGTCGTCTCGCCCTCCCCGGTCAAGAAAGTCAGGCGGGCCGGGCGTCCGGCGGGCTTCGTCAGGCCCGGAAGCAGGCCGTCGATCGCCGCGCGCGAGAGGTCGGCATCGACCCGCATCGGCGACTTGCTGCCTCCCAAGGGAAGCAGGATTTTCACCGGAACTTGGCCCGCGAGCTGTGGGGCGACCGGAAGCGAGCGACGAGCGCGCGCCGCCTCGTCGAGTACGAGCGAGACCGCGACCTCGCCGGCGCTGCCGCGCGGCTGACGCAACTCGATCGTGGCCGGCGATCCCCCGAGGCGCCCGTCACCGCGCAGCGAGAGGCCGTTCAGGTCATAGGCGACCGCGAGGTTCGCATTCTCCAGCTTCTCCCGGCCGAACACCTTGTCGAGGGCAAGCTCCGACAGCGTTCCCCCGATGACGACGGGCATCTCGGAGGGCGGCGGTACGCGGTGCGGATCCAGCGGAAAGCTGACGCGCAGATCGGCACGCCCCTTCACGTTCGCGGGGTTCAGGTCGAGGCCCGAGACGTCACGGAACATCGGCTGTCGCAGGAACGCCACGAGCCCGTCCGCCCCGCCCTCGAGCCGGAAGAAGATCTTCGCCGCGCTGCCCGGCTTATCGAGGTCGACCTGGTTGTAAGCGCCGTCGAGAAAGTTCAGGCGACGTCCGTCGGGCAGTTCGAGCCGGCCCTGCTTCGCGACAAGCGAGGTCTTCGTCCCGCTCGCGGTACCCTCGACGGACAACCGGGACAGGTCCGGCATGCCGTCGTTGACGTGAAGTCGCGCGCCCTTCATCGCGAACGACATCGACAGCGCGCCATCCGAGATCGGCTTGGCGGAGGTGGCATGTCGAAGCTCCTCCGCATCGAGGTTCGTCTCGATCCGAAGGGTCTCGACGGTACCGGACCGGAGATTGGTCGCGAGATAACCGCGCAGTTCCGGGTTGATGAACTCGGGCCAGAGCCTCAGAAGCCGGCGCACACCGGATTGGTCGGCGCTGACCTGGGCCTTCAGACCCGTGCCGGCCGAGGTCTGGAGCGTCTCGCCGGAAATCGTCACGTTGAGCTCGTCGCCGGTGAGGGACAGGCGCTCGATCGCGACGCCCTGCGGACCGAACCGCACCTTCGCGGAGATACCCGCGACGGAGAACGGCGTGTCGCTCTCGGTCGCTCCGCTGAACTGGGCGTCCCGCCCGGACAGCGTGAGTTCTCCAGATTCGCCGTCCTTCGCCGCGAGTTCGCCCGACATGGTCACGTCGGTGCGGCCGCTTCGGAGATTGAGCGCCGGCAGCACGAGGATGCGGCGCTCCTCGTCCCAGACGGCCTCTCCGGACGCGTGATCGATGGCGATGGCCGGCTGTCCCGGGAGCGCAACCCGGCCGCGCGTGCTCTCGAACTGTGCCCGCAGCGACGCGGGACGCGGCCCCGCGATCTCGGCCGAGAGCGTGCCCGATAGGCGCAGGTCGGACCCGCCCTGGAGGCCCGAGAGGCCGCTGAGCAGCATCGCGTCCTCGATCGGCACGTCCGTCGCGGTGAGGTCGGCACGACGGCGCTCGCCATCCTCGCGCACGATCCCGCCGACATGCCACGCGCCACGCGGCCCCTGGAGATCGAGGTCGATCGCGCGGCCACCGCCGACCCGATGGCCGAATACGGCGGACACGCGGTCGAACCCGACACGCTCGCGGCCGTCCGCGCCGACGAGGGTCAGGCGGGCGTTGACCACGCTCGCCTTGTCGATGCCGCCGATCAGGTTCGCCGGGTCGACGATCGGGTTGATCAGCGAAGCGAGGGCCGTCGAGACGGCCGAGGGCTTCGGAGCGTCGGCGGGCTCGCCGAGGACGGACGGCGGCTCGACCGGAACGGCCGGCGCCGCTGCGGCGTCCGAGGCCGGGAGGAACGAGAGCGAGCCGTCTGCCGCGATCAGCGCGCGTAGCTGGAGGTCGCGCAGCTCGATCTCGCGCGGGGTCAGACCGCCGGTGACGAGGGAGAGCGGGTCCAACGTCACGAGCGCATAAGGCGAACGCACGACCGAGGTCCCGCTCGGGTTGCGGATCTCGAGTTCCGTCGCGAGCACGGCCGGCCTGAACCCGTTGAGCTGGATCGCCGTGTCGCCGAGCGACACGCTCCAGCCCGGCCCGAGACGCGTCGCGATCCCGTCCGCCACCCGCGCCTGGTAGTCCTTGATGCTGACCGGGCCCGCGAGCAGGCGAACCATCGCCGCCAGCCCCACGACGAGGATCGTGAAAACGACCGAGAGCTTCACGTAGAGCGCGCCACGCAGCACGCGCCCCGATCTGGTCCGCCACGTGCACGGAGGTTTTGCCTTGGGCTCGACCTTCAAGGACCCGTCATCCCCTCGCACCAACCAGCGATCCGACATCCGGGCCGCCGGACTCGTTCGCCCGGACGCGATCATGTAGCTGAGTATGAGGATAGCACGTTCGTCGACCGGTGTACGACCGAGGTCTCACCAATCGATGTAATCGGACGAAAGGAAGGCTGATGGAACTGCAAGTCGGATCGGTCGCACCCGCATTCTCGCTGCCGATGGCCGGCGGACGCGAGATCTCGCTCGCGTCCTTCGCGGGCCGCAAGGTGGTGCTGTACTTCTACCCCAAGGACGACACGAGCGGCTGCACGAAGGAGGCTCAGGAGTTCAGCGCGTTGACAGCCGCCTTCGCGGCCGTCGACACCGAGATCATCGGCCTGTCGCCGGACAGCCCGGCGAGCCACGGCAAGTTCGCGGGCAAGTACGACCTCGATCTCTCCCTCGCCTCCGACGAGTCGAAGGAGACGCTCACAGCCTACGGCGTATGGGTCGAGAAGAGCATGTATGGGCGCAAATACATGGGCGTCGAGCGCACGACCGTGCTGATCGGTCGCGACGGAAAGGTTGTCCGGGTGTGGCCGAAGGTCAAGGTGCCGGGCCACGCGGCCGAGGTGCTGCACGCCGCGACGGCGCTCTGAGATCGCCACCTTTCATTAAGGATAAACAGGTGTGATGCAGGCCGCCAACGGACGGCCCGATGCCCACAGCGCCCTTCCCCACACGCCTTGATCCTCCCTCGTCGCGGAGGACTCACGTCATGGTGCAGCGGGCGACGCTGATCTGGTTCGGTGTCGCGGTCGTGTTCACGATCGCGTGGGCGGGTATCGCGAGCTGGTACTTCCTGTCGAGAGACGATCTCTCGCAAGGGTTTTCTGCTCGGCAGACGGAGATGCGCTTCGCCTACGAGGACCGGATCAGCACGCTCGCCGGCCGCCTCGAACGCGAGTTGACGCAGAACCTCGTGGACCGGAACACCTCGGAGGCGCGCCTGACGGCGTTGACGGCGCGGCAGGTCGAGATCGAGTCCCGCCAAAGCTGGTTGCGCGGGATCGCGGAGCGAGCCGCCGGGCTCGGCCTCGGGGACGGCGGGGGGATCTCCACCGGCTCGCTGGGCGTGATGTCACAGGCGGCGGAGAGGCCGGCCAGCCGGCCAGATCCGAAGCCCGCGCCCCTCGCTGAACCATTCGCGCTCCGCCTCGGCGATCCCGCACTCGCTCCCGACGCCCCCAAGCCGACGCCGCGTGACCGGTTGTCCCTGATCGAGCGGTCTCTCGACGCGGTTTCGTCCGACGAGTTGCGAGTGGCGGAAGCCTGGAGCCGCGCCGCCACGAGCCGGCTCGCCCGGATGCGCGGCGCGCTGGACGCGACCGGGACTTATACTGAGCGTCGCGTGGCGAGCCTTGTGCCCGCGTCGGGGGGACCGCTGGTCGCCTTGCCCGACGCCGCGAAGGCGAGCGCGTTCGGTCGCCTCGCGGGTCAGATCGAGTTCGGTCTGGCCGAGGTCGACCGGCTCGCCCAGAGCGTGAGACGCCTGCCCCTCGGGCGGCCTCTCTCTGGCGAGCTCGAACAGACGAGCCCGTTCGGCGCACGGGTCGACCCCTTCACGCGGGGACTGGCGTTCCACACCGGCGTGGACTTCCGAGGCGAGGAGGGCGCACCGGTGCGCGCGACGGGTGCAGGACGGGTGACGGTCGCAGAGTACACCGGCGGCTACGGGAACCTCGTCGAGATCGACCACGGCGGCGGAGTCGCGACGCGCTACGGCCATCTCTCGGTCTTCGGGGTGGCGCCCGGCGACCGGGTCGAGGCGGGCCAGGTCGTGGGTCGCGTCGGGTCGACCGGGCGCTCGACCGGCAACCACGTCCATTACGAGACCCGCATCAACGGCGAACCGGTGAACCCGACCCGGTTCCTCAATGCCGGCCGGCTCCTGGACGACCTGCCGGGCTGAGCGTCAGCTCGTCAGTCGATGTCCTCCACGCCTTCGCCACCGCCATAGACGCGCTGAGCGAGCGCGGCTTCCATGAACGGATCGAGCTCGCCGTCCAGCACCTCGGAAGGCGTCTGTGAGACCGTGCCGGTGCGCAGGTCCTTCACCAGCTGGTAGGGTTGAAGCACGTAGGAGCGGATCTGGTGCCCCCAGCCGATATCGGTCTTCGCGGCCTGATCGGCGCTCGCCTTCTCTTCGCGGCGCTTCAGCTCCGCCTCGTACATTCGGGCGCGCAGCATGTTCCAGGCGGTCGCGCGATTCTTGTGCTGGGAGCGTTCCTGCTGGCACGCGACCACAATGCCGGTTGGGATGTGCGTGATGCGCACCGCCGAATCCGTCGTGTTGACGTGCTGCCCGCCCGCCCCTGACGACCTATACGTGTCGATGCGGCAGTCGGATTCCTTGATGTCGACCACGATGCGGTCGTCGACCACGGGATAGACCCAGACGGACGCGAAGCTCGTGTGCCGTCGCGCGTTGGAATCGAACGGGGAGATCCGAACCAGCCGATGCACCCCGGATTCCGTCTTCGCCCACCCGTACGCGTTATGCCCCTTCAAGAGCAGCGTCGCGCCCTTGATGCCGGCCTCCTCGCCGTCGGTCTGCTCGATGAGATCGACCTTGAAGCCGCGGCGCTCGCCCCAGCGCGCGTACATGCGCGACAGCATCCGGGCCCAGTCCTGGCTCTCGGTGCCACCCGCGCCGGAATGGACCTCGAGATACGTGTCGTTGTTGTCGGCCTCGCCGGAGAGCAGCGTCTCGACCTGACGGCGCGCGGTCTCGGCCTCGACGCGCCGGATCGACGCCTCGCCCTCGGCGACCGAAGCCGGATCGTTCTCGGCCTCGCCCATCTCGATGAAGGTCACGCCATCATCGAGCTCGCCTTCGAGCTTGCGGATCGCCGCGACCTGCTCGTCGAGCATGTTGCGCTCGCGCATGACCTTCTGCGCGGCCTCGGGGTCGCTCCAGAGGTTCGGGTCCTCGGAGCGGGCGTTCAGTTCGCCGAGGCGACGTTCGACCGTATCCCAGTCAAAGATGCCTCCTCAGCAATCCGATGGACTGCTTGGCGGATTCGAGGAGAGAGAGGATTTCGGCGCGCATCGAACGTGAGGTGCCTTCGTGACAGGGGCGGACTGATATCGCTCGCGACCGAGCGTGTAAAGGAATCGGGCGTACGAGCTCCGCCGAACGTGAGCCATCTCGTCAGCAGGATGAGCTATGAGCGCGCATGTTCGATCCCGACGCGCCCGATCCCCTCGACCGACCCGGACCGAGGCCCTGGTCAGAGCGGACTCTACAGGAGCGGATCGGCTTCCTCCTGGCATTCGGTGCCATCGCGGGATCGATCGCGCTCATCGTGATCGCGGACACCCCGGTCTTCCGGTTCGGTGTCGCGAGCGTGGCGATGATCGCGGCGGCTTGGTTCGTCCTGCGGGCCTGGATCGGTGGCACGAAGGCGGCGCACCGCCTCCGTGAAGGTCGCCCGATCGCGGCCGTGTTCGGGGCGATCGTCGTGGCGATCGAGATCGGGGCTAGCGGCCTGATCCTCTGGTACGCCGCGCAGTTCGTCTTCGTGTGAGAGCCAGCCTCCGGCTCGCTCAGTAGAGCCCACCAGGCGGGACCGGCCTGTCGGAATCCGGGTTCATGGATTGCGGGTTCCCGGACGGGCTCGCGGCCGCGTAGCTCTCCGACGGTCCGGTGCCCGGCTTGAACGCTTCGAGAATGGTCCCGGCCCCGCCTCCGCTCGCCCGCTGACCGGAGCCCAGCGCGACGCTAATGAGCTTGATGCCGGGTGGCACGCGGAACGGTGTCGCGGGCTTGTCGGCCAACGCCATCTTCATGAAGTCGCCGAAGATCGGGGCCGCGTACGTGGCCGCCTGGGCGCTGTCGCCCATCGAGCGCGGCTTGTCGTACCCGATATAGACTCCGACCGCGAGGTCGGGCGAGTAGCCGACGAACCAGAGGTCCTTGGCGTCGTTGGTCGTGCCGGTCTTTCCGGCGACCGGCTTGCCGACGACGGCGCGCTGCCGGGCCGCCGTGCCCCGGATGACCACGCCCTCGAGGATCGACGTCATCTGGTAGGCGGTCAGCGGGTCGAGAACCTGCTCGCGCTTGTCGACGAGCTTCGGCTCGTCCTGGTTCGTCCATTGGTCGGCCGCGCAGCCGATGCACTCGCGCTCGTCGTGCTTGTAGATCGTCGAGCCGTTGCGGTCCTGGATGCGGTCGATCAGCGTCGGCTTGATGCGGCGGCCCCCGTTCGCCAGCATCGAGTATGCGGTCGTCATGCGCATGACCGTCGTCTCGCCGGCGCCGAGCGACATCGACAGCACGGGCAGCATCTCGTCGTAGATGCCGAAGCGGCGCGCATATTCGGCGATGAGCGGCATGCCGACGTCGCGCGCGAGGCGGACCGTCATCAGGTTCTTCGAATGCTCGACGCCGTAGCGCAGCGTATGCGGTCCGGTCGGCTTGCCTTCAAAGTTCGACGGAGACCAAGCTTCCTGGCCCGGCCCCATATCGATGGTGATCGGATCGTCGTTGACGATCGTGGTCGGCACATAGCCGTTGTCGAGCGCCGTCGCGTAGACGAATGGCTTGAAGGCGGATCCGGGCTGTCGTTGGGCCTGGGTCGCGCGGTTGAATTCGCTCTGGTCGTAGGAGAACCCGCCGACCATGGCCTGCACGCGACCGGTGAACGGATCCATGGCAACCAGCGCTCCGGAGATCTCCGGGATCTGCCGGAGCCGGAACTGGCCGGGCTTGTCGGCCACCGGCTCGACGTAGACGACGTCGCCCGCCTGCAGCGCCTGCGCGACGCCACGTCGGGTCCAGCGCACGCCGTCGGCGGTCACGGTGCCAAGTTCCCGGTCGCGAACGACTTGGCCCGAGGATTCGCGCTTGGGCTGAAGCCCGATCCGGGCTTGTCCACCCGCCGTGTCGAGCACGACCGCGAGCCGCCACGGCTTCACGTCCGAGAGCGCGGAGATTTCTGCGATCGCGAGTCCCCATTCGCGACTCGCCAAGTTGACGTTGGTCTGCGGCCCGCGCCAGCCATGCGCCTCGTCGAACCGGATCAGGCCGTCCACCAACGCCTTGCGGGCCATCGCCTGCATCTTGGGGTCGAGTGTCGCGCGCACCGACAGGCCGCCCTCGTACAACGACTTCTCTCCATAACGATCCGCGAGCTCGCGCCGTACCTCTTCGGCGAAGAACCCGGACGCGGTCGTATTCGGCGAGATGCTGCGCGGAGTGACCCCGAGCGGCTCCTGGCGGGACTTCTCCGCCTGGTCCTTCGTGATATAGCCGTTCTGCGCCATCAGCCCGAGGATCTCGTTGCGGCGGCTGATGGCCTCCGCGGTCTTCCGGAACGGGTGATAGTTGTTCGGCCCCTTGGGCAAAGCCGCCAGGTAGGCCGCCTCCGCGGGCGTCAGCTCGTGCACCGACTTGTTGAAATATTCGAGCGCCGCCGCCGCGACCCCGTGAACGTTGCGGCCCGGCACGAGCGTGCCGAGGAAGATCTCGTTCAGGTACAGTTCGAGGATCTTGTCCTTGGAATACGCGGCCTCGATACGGAGCGCCGTCAACGCCTCGCGGACCTTGCGATCGAAGGTCTGTTCGTTCGTGAGGAAGAAATTCTTCGCCACCTGCTGGGTGATGGTCGAGGCACCCTGCCTCTTGCCGGATCGGAAATTCGTCAGCGCGGCGCGCACGATCCCTTCGGGATCCACGCCGCCATGCTTGTAGAAGTTCTTGTCCTCGGCCGAGAGGTAGGCGCCGATCACGAGCTTGGGCACGGCCTGGATCGGGAGATAGAAACGTCGCTCGCGCGACAACTCGGTCAGCAGGCTCCCGTCGGCCGCGTGGATCCGGGTCGTGACGGGCGGCTCGTAATTCGCGAGCGCCGCATGATCGGGCAGATCTTGGCTATAGCTCCAGTAGAAATAGCCGGCCGCCACCGCCGCCAACAGGAGACAGATCGCCCCCACGCTGAACAAGAAACCGAAGAACCGAAGGACGAACCGCATCCGCGCCAACCCAATCCCGCCGACCGCGATCGTCCCGCGTGCGGATGCCGCCCACGATGTCCAGGATCAGCGCGCCCCCAGGCGCACGGGATCCATCGCATGAATCACGCGATCTTAAGTGGCTGTGAACAGGTTTTCTATGGTGAAACTGCGGCGCTCGCCTGCGTGGCCCGCGCGAAGAAACGGTCGATCGCGTCCGAGACGGCGTCGGCCGAGCGTCTGCGCCAGGGCTCCGAGAACATCAGCTCGGTATCGCGTGCGTTGGACAGATAGCCGAGTTCGAGCAGTGCGGACGGGATATCCGGTGTGCGCAGCACCCGGAACCCGGCCTCGCGATGCGGCTCCGAGGTGAAGCGGGTGACGGGCGCGAGCCGGTCGTGGAGATGGCCCGCGAGTCGGCGCGAGAAGTCGCGGGTCTCGCGTTGCGTCAGATCGTGCAGGATGCCCGCGACCTCCCCCGGCTCGCCCGAACCGGCCAGCCCTGCGCCCATGTCGGCCTCGTTCTCGCGGTCCGCGAGCTTGGCTGCGTCCGGGTCGGAGGCGCGCTCGGCCCCAGTGTAGATCGTGGCGCCACGGATCGAGGGACGTGAGATCGAATCGGCATGGACGGAGAGGAAGAGCGCGGCCCCGGCCTCGCGAGCCCGCCGGACGCGCTCGTCGAGCGCCACGAAGACGTCCTCGTCGCGTGTGAGCATCACCCTGTAACGCCCTGAACGGACGAGACGATCGCGCAATTCGCGCACGAAGGTGAGGGTCAGGTTCTTCTCCTCGAGGCCCGTGCCGGAGCGGGTGCCGGGATCGTCTCCGCCATGCCCGGCATCGAGCGCCACGACGGGCCGGACGTCGGGGCGCTCGCGGATCGGCGCGACGGAGCCGGTGGTCGTGACGATGTCCGCGCCCCCGATCGCGGCGGCGCGGCGAAACGTCTCCCGGTCGGCGCGCGCGAGGTCGAGCCGCAGGAGCCA
>CAHJXE010000056.1 GCA_903644085.1 Hyphomicrobiales bacterium | reverse complement strand
GAAGCTCGTCGCGTTGTCGAGCGCCGAGTTGACCTTCTTGCCGGTCGCGAGGCGGTTCTGGACGGTGCTCTGCTGGGCGGAGATGCTCTGGAGGGAGAGCAGATTCGTGCGAACTGCGCTCGAAAGGGTGACGGCCATTGTAGAAACCTTCCTGGTTATGATGCCTTCTGGCGGACCTTCCTTCCTGGAAGATCGAGCCGGACTTTGGCGCCCAGACCTGAAGGTTCCGTAAATGCCTCGTCGGACGAATACTCTTGGTTAGCAGCGAGTTAAGGCCCGTTCAGGCCACACGCTCCACCCTGCCGCCCGTCTCCGGCTCCGCTTCGGCGAGCTGCATCTCACGCACATAGGCGCGCATCCGCAGGATCGCCCGGTCCGGCAGTTGCAACACGACCTCGCCGCGCGCGTTGAGCGCCTGGTAGACGACGGTCCGGGTCTCGGGGTCGATCGTGAGGTTGCGCTGGACGACGTCGTTGACACTGATCGGGCGTCGCCCGTCCGATCCGTCCTCGGGATTGCGTTGCGAGCCGGTATCCGTCTGCGGCCGGGCCTCCGCGACCGGAGCTACGGCCGCGACGCGGGGCGGCTCGGGAACGGGCTGAACCGGCTTCACGGCTTGCGCGCCGATATCCATCGCGGCGATCCTCGTGGACACAGCCTTCTGCTGCATCCTGCGTGATGACACGTCCGCGTGAATCGCAGGTTCAAAGATTTGGTAAATTGTGACAGGTTTTCGTCGAGCATTCGCGGTTCTACTCGTTCATGCGCACGACGCGAATGTTGTTCGTATGGCCGGCCGAGCCGAACGGCACCCCGGCCACCAGCACGATGTGATCGGTCCCACTCGCGAACCCTTCCTGATCCGCCCACAGCTTCGCCTGCGCCACCATGCCACCGACATTCTCCACCTCGTCGGCCCGCACGCTATGTGCCCCCCAGAGCAGGCAGAGCTGGCGCGAGACTTGGAGCGACGGGGTGAGCGCCAGGATCGGCACCTCGGGGCGCTGGCGCGCGACGCGCAACGCCGTCGTGCCGGTGGACGTGAAGGCGACGACCGCCGCCGCGCCCAGCACCTCCGCGAGGTCCGCCGCGGCGCCCGCGACCGCGTGGGAGGGCGTCGGGTCGATCTGCGGCTCGATCGCGCGCAGGATGGAGCGGTAGAGCTTGTGCTTCTCGGTGCGGCGGATGATGCGGTCCATCATCGAGACCGCCTCGACCGGGTAGGACCCGGCGGCGGATTCGGCCGAGAGCATGACGGCGTCCGCCCCGTCATAGATCGCGGTCGCGACGTCGGAGGCCTCCGCGCGTGTGGGCGTCGGGGTCGTGACCATGGATTCCAGCATCTGGGTCGCGACGATCACCGGCTTCGCGGCGTTGCGGCAGGTGCGGATCAGCTCTTTCTGCCGCCCGGGCACGTCCTCGTGCGGCAGCTCGACCCCCATGTCGCCCCGCGCCACCATGATGGCGTCCGAGAGGCGCACGATGTCGTCGATCGTATCCAGCGCGGACGGCTTCTCGATCTTCGACACGACGCTCGCCCGCCCGCCGATCAGCGCGCGCGCCTCGATCACGTCGGACGGCTTCTGCACGAAGGAGAGCGCCACCCAATCAACCCCGAGATCGAGCCCGAAGGCGAGGTCGACCCGGTCCTTCGGGGTGAGCGGCGACATATTGAGCACGGTGCCCGGCAGGTTGACGCCCTTTCGGTTGCTGATCATCCCGCCGACCAGGACCTTCGCGTCGATCCAGTCCTGCCCGATGCCCGTCACCTCGACCCGGACCCGTCCGTCGTCGATCAGCAATTGCTGCTTCGGCATGATCGCCTCGAAGATTTCCGGATGGGGCAGCGGGATGCGGCTCTGGTCGCCTTCCTCCGAACCTAAGACGAAGCGGATGGGCTCGTCGCGTTGGAGCGCGAAAGCGCCGCCCGTGAGCTTACCGATGCGGATCTTGGGACCTTGCAGGTCCTGGAGGATGCCGATCGGACGCCCGACCTCCTCCTCCAGCGCCCGGATCGCCCGGTAGACGGCCGCGTGGTCCTCGTGCGTGCCGTGGCTGAAGTTCAGCCGGAACGTGTCGACGCCCGCGAAGAACAGCTCGTGGAGCTTCTCGGGGGACGAACTCGCGGGTCCGACCGTGGCGACGATCTTGGCGTGGCGGTCGCGTCGCATGGGATCACCTCAAGGGTTCGAATCTGCCCATCATAGACGGGCGGGCCTCTGTGTGCGCCCCGATGAAGCCGTTGCGCGACGGCGTCATGTCACCTGCCGAAGACGTGACGCAGCTCGGCGACTTGCTGGCCGTCGAGCAGCCGGTGGGGCCGGCCGGCGAGCAGGATCAGGAGCTTCGCGGTCTCCTCCAGCTCCTCCGCGGCGAAGACCGCGCTCGCGAGGTCGGCCCCGGCGACGACCGGCCCGTGGTTGGCGAGCAGCACGGCCGCGTTCGCGCCACCGAGTTCACGGATCAGGTCGCCCATCGCGGGGTCGCCCGGACGGACATACGGCAGCAACCGGACCCGCCCGACCCGCATCACCACGTAGGGCGTGAGCGGCGGGATGCAGTCCTCGGGATCGACGTCTCGCAGACAGGAGAGCGCGGTCGCGTAGGTCGAGTGGAGGTGGACGACCGCGCCCGTGCCCGGCCGCGTGTCGTAGAAGGCGCGGTGCAGGAACACCTCCTTCGAGGGCATGTCGCCCGAGACGTGGCGACCGTCGCGGTCGAGCTTGGAAATGCGGGCGGGATCGAGGAACCCGAGACAGGAATTGGTCGGCGTGATGAGGAGCCCGTCCTCGACCGCCGTGCTGATGTTGCCCGACGAGCCGACCGAGTAGCCGCGTTCGAACAGAGACCGTGAGAACCGCACGAGATCCGCGCGGGCCCTCTCGTCTGCCGCGCTCAAGCGCCACGCTCCAGGACGCGCAGTGCCGTCTCGAAGAAGTCGGGCGCGCCGAAATTGCCGGATTTGAGCGCGAGAGCGAGCGGCGGCCCCGCGGCCGTGCTCATGGCGGGCACGCCGGGCGCGATCTCGGGGCCGATCGCGAGCGCATCGAGGCCCAACGCCGACACGACCGCCCCGGACGTCTCGCCGCCCGCGACGACCAGCCGGCGCACCCCGTCCGCGACGAGCTGTCGTGCGGTCTCGGCAAAGAGCGAGTCGAGCGCATGCGCGACCGCGTTCGCGCCGAACTCGGTCTGCGCGGCACGCACGTGGTCGGGCGCGTCGGACGAGCAGACGAGGGGCGCGCACCCCCGATTCTCGCGCATGAAGGCGACGAGCGTGTCGGCCGTGACCGCTCCGCGCATCACCTCCGAGACGGTGACGCGTCGGACGGGATGGCGCTCGGCATGGCGGGCGACCTGCCCGAGGGTCGCCTGAGAACAGCTTCCGGCGAGCACGGCCTCGGGGCCGGAGACGGGCCGGAAGCCCCCGCCCGACCGAACCGCGAGCCCGGCGCGGCGAAAGTTGGCCGGCAGCCCCAACGCGATGCCGGAGCCTCCGGTGATCAGCTTCGCGTCTGCGCAAGCCGTCCCGATCGCGATCAGGTCCTCGTCGGTCACGGCGTCGACCACGACCAGAGCCTCTCCGCGGGAGCCTGCCTCCGCGAGCGCCACCGCGACCGCGGGTGCACCCTGGCGCACGTGCGCCCAGCCAATGTGCCCGACCGGATGCTCTGTCTGACGCCGGAGCCAGCGCCGCAGATCGCTATCCGTCATCGGGTTCAATGGGTGCGTGCGCAGGCTCGACTCGGCCAGGGGCACGTCGCCCACGAAGAGGTTGCCCTGGTAGAGCGTGCGGCCCGCGGTCGGGAAGGCCGGGCAGGCGACCACGCCGGCGACACCCAGCGCCTCCGCCAACGCCTCGCCGACCGGGCCGATATTGCCCTCTGGCGTCGAGTCGAACGTGGAGCAATACTTGAACACGAACTGTCGGCAGCCTTGCGCCTGGAGCCAGGCGAGAGCGGCCAGCGACTGCTTGACCGCGTCGGCGGCCGGGATCGACCGGCTTTTCAGCGCGACCACGCCCGCGTCGCAGGCCGGGTCGGCGTCGCGCGAGGGCAGCCCGAGGAACTGCGTCGTCGCGAGGCCGGGCGCGCTGCCATGTCCCTTCGCGAGCGTATTCGCGATGTCGCTCGCGCCGGTGAAATCGTCCGCGATGACGCCGAGCAGCATGAACCGGGATTCCGTGCGCTTCCGATGCGGGACCGGCCCGCCGCCCCGACTCTGACCCTCGCGTTCGCGCGAGGTCAACCGCGCCGACCGTCTCGCCCTCAAGTTCCGGGAACCCCGACGCCCGCGACACGGTTTGAGATCACATGTCGGAGAGCGCGCGTATGACCCACCTCGCCCTCTCGCTCCCGGACCGGCCATGACGGACACGGTTCCGGTCACGGCACGCCCCCGGGTCGCGGTCCCGTGCGGGTGCGTTCTCGGCGAAGCGCCCATGTGGGACGCGCGATCGGGCATGCTCTACTGGGTCGATATCAAGAGTTTCGTGCTGTATCGCTGGCGCCCGGACGAGGACGCCCCGCCTCGGCAATACAAAGTGGGCGAACCGGTCGGCTTCGTGAAGCTCACGCCCGACCCAGACCGTGTCATACTCGGGTTGAAGACGGGTCTCGTGAGGTTCGGGCTCACGGACGAGCGCATCGAGCGATTGTTGGTGCCGGAGCCTGACCACCCCGGCAACCGGCTCAACGACGGCGGCGTGGGGCCTGACGGGTCCCTCTACTTCGGAACGATGGATGATGCGGAGACGCAACGAACGGGATCGTTCTACCGCTGGTCCGCACGCGGGCTCGAGCGGTTCGGTGACCATGCGGTCGTGACGAACGGCCCGAGCGTCGACGGCCTTCGTCACATCATCTACACGGCCGATACGGGTGCTCGCAAAATCGTCCGGCACGACCTCGGGCCGGATGGTGTGCCGGGTGAGGCCCGACCGTTCGTGACACTGGAGGAGGGCTCCGGTTATCCCGACGGCCTGACGGTCGATGCCGAGGGGCATCTGTGGGTGTGTCACTTCGGGGGCGCGCGCGTCACCCGCTTCGATCCCGACGGGCGGGCGGTGTTGGAGATTCCGATGCCCACCTCCAAGGTCACCAAGGCGGCGTTCGGCGGGCCCGATTTCGGGACCATGTACATCACCACGGCGGCGATCGGGCAGGACCGGGAGACGGATCTTCAGGCCGGCCACCTCTTCGCGATCGAGACCGGCATCCGCGGGCTCGAAGCGGAACTCTGCCGCATGCCGGACGTCCTCGCGGCATGACGATCCGGCCGTTCGGGCAGTATCGCGGCCAAGAGGTCGGCGAAGTCGTGATCGCCTCGCAGGCGGGTGCGGTCGCGACGATCGTCAGTTGGGGCGCGGTGTTGCGGGACCTCGTCGTGCCCGGGCGGACCGGACCGCAGCGGGTCGTGCTCGGCCTCGACACGCTCGACGACTACGTCCGTTATTCGCCCAATTTCGGAGCGGTGATCGGGCGATACGCGAATCGCATCGGCCAGGCCCGCTTCCGGCTCGACGGCCGCGAGGTCGATCTCGTGCCGAACGAGAACGGCAACGAGCTGCATGGCGGCCCGGACGGCTTCGGGCGGCGCGCCTGGACGATCGTGGCGCACGATGGGCGCCGCGTGCACCTCGCGCTCGTGTCGGAGGACGGCGACATGGGCTATCCGGGCCGCCTCTTCGCTACCGCGACCTACGAGATGCTGGAACCCGCGACGCTCCGGATCACGCTCCAAGCGAGCGCCGACCAGCCGACGCCCGTGAACCTGACGACGCACAGCTACTACAATCTCGACGGCTCGCCGGACGTGCGCGATCACAAGCTCCAGGTCTCGGCCGATTTCTACACGCCCGTCGATGCCGAACTCATTCCCACGGGCGAGATTGCGTCGGTCGCCGGAACCCGCTTCGATTTCCGGGAAGCCCGACAACTGCGGACGAACGGCGCCTACCAGGATTATGACGCGAACCTTGTCATCCGCCGCGAGCTCGATTCAGGTCTGGCGCACGCCGCGACGCTCTCATCCGACGTCAGCGGCATCGCGCTCGAACTCTGGACCACGGAGCCCGGCGTTCAGGTCTATGACGGCCACCTGATCGACGTGCCGGTGGCGGGCCTCGGCGGCGCGGTGTTGCGTCCCTACGCGGGCCTGCCGCTCGAACCGCAGAAGTTTCCTGACTCGCCGAACCGGTCCTATTTCCCTTCGACGCTGCTCATGCCTGGCTATGTCTCCCGCCAAGTGAACGAGGTGCGTTTCAGGCTTCCGGGCTGAGGGTGTGTGCTGGCGCACAGTCGCGCGGAGCACGATCTTTACCTTGGTGACAGTTGGTTGCCGACAAACGCCGCGTGACCGACGATCTAGATGGAGGCGGTGACGTCACGATCTCAAATTTCGTGACGTCAAGCCGACTAGATGCCGAACCAAATCGCGATCCGGGAATTAGTAACCATGTTGCCGCTCGGCCACGCTTCGGAAGCGGGAAAGATCGCGATGACCAGTCTCGACGCCAACGCCCTGATCGACGACGTGAAGGGTATGGAGTTTCTGGCCCAGACTCTTGGATCGGACGCCGCCGGTCCCGACATGGCGTCCAGACTCTGCGCGAGCGCGCGATCGGCCCGCGTGTCGAAGGTGAAAAATCAACGCTCGATCGTTAGTCGCCGGAGGATGGCGGCTGTCTCGGAGCTGATCTGACAGCCGCATCACTTGGCTGACCGAGACACCGAGGTCAGACGCCGAGATAAGCCTTGCGCACGTCCGTGTGGTCGAGGATTTCCTGCGCTGAGCCCTGGATGACGATGCGTCCGGTCTGGAGTACGTAGCCGCGGTCGGAGATCGCCAGACATTCGGACAAGCGCTGCTCGACGATGAGCACCGTCGTACCGCTCTGTCGAATTGATACGACTGCGTCGAAGATCTCGTCGACCAGCTTCGGGGCGATCCCCTGCGACGGCTCGTCCAGCATGAGGAGGCGCGGGCGGGTCATCAGCGCCCGCGCGATCGCGAGCATCTGTTGCTCGCCGCCCGACAGCGTCTCGGCGCGTTGCGGCAAGCGCTCCTTCAGGCGGGGAAACAAGCCGAACACCCGCTCCAGCGGTTCCTCGCGATCCGCCTTGCCGCGGAACAGGTAGGAGCCGAGCCGCAGGTTGTCCCGCACCGCGAGGCGCGGGAAGAGGCGTCTGTTCTCGGGTACGTACGCGATGCCGGCGGCGGTGATGCGATGGCCGGGCTCGCCCTCGATCTGCGAGCCGTCGAAGCGCACGGTGCCCGAGCGCGCACGCTCCGACCCGGCGATCGTCTTCAGGAGAGTCGATTTGCCGGCGCCGTTCGCGCCCGCGACCGCCACGATCTCGCCTTCCGCGACGTCGAGCGAGATGTTCGAGATCGCGACCAGCCCCTGATAGGCCGTGGTGACGTCGCGGACCTCAAGAAGCACGGCGGCGGTCCCCGAGATAGGCCGAGATCACGGCCTCGTTGCGGGCGACCTCCTGGGCCGACCCGTGCGCGAGCTCGCGCCCGAGATGGAGCACGAAGGCACGGTCGACGAGCGGCATCACGATCTCCATCACGTGCTCGACCATCAGCACGGTCACCCCGGTCTCGCGGACCTTCCGCACGAGATCGACGCCGCGCGCCGCCTCGGCCGGGGTCAGGCCGGTCATCACTTCGTCGAGCAGAAGCAGCTTCGGCTCGGTGGCGATCGCGCGCGCGACCTCGAGCCGACGCTTCTCCGGCGGCGTCAGTTCGCCGGCGGGCGCGGTCGCGCGATGCGACAATCCCGCGAACTCGATCACGTCGAGCGCCTTCGCGCGCGCCTGAGCAGCCCTCGGGTAGCGCACCAGCGCGCCGACCACGACGTTGTCGAGGACGCTCATCGAATCGAAGCTCTTCACGACCTGATAGGTGCGCGCGATGCCGCGGCGGCAGCGCTCGGGCGCGGGAAGCGACGTGACGTCGTGACCGTCGAACAGGATGCGGCCCGAGCTTGGCGGCAGTGCGCCGGCGATCAACCCGAACAGGGTCGACTTGCCGGCCCCGTTCGGGCCAATGAGCCCGAGGATCTCGCCGCGCCCGACCTCGAGCGTCACGTCGCCGACCGCGACCAGTCCTCCGAAGCGGCGCGACACGTTCTGTACCTGGAGAAGGGGCGTCCCGCTCACGCGCGCGGCGCCTTGCGGCTGGTGAAGAGGCTCGACAGACCCTCGGGTTTGGCCAGCGCCACCACCATGACCAGCAATCCGTAGACGATGAGGTCGATGCCCTGCCCGCTTCCGCCGAGATAGGAGCGTGTCACCTGGGTCAGCGGGATCAGGATCGCGGCACCGACCGCCGGCCCCCAGAGCGTGCCAATCCCGCCGAGCACCGCCGGCAGCGCCATGAGGAGCGAGAGCTGGAAGTTCATCACGCTCTCGGGGTCGATATACTGCACGAAGGCCGCGAAGAACGCGCCCCCGATCGCCGTGAAGAAAGCCGAGATCGCGGCCGCGGCCATCTTCGATTTGAAGATCATCACGCCGAGGCTCTCGGCCGCGTCGGCATTGTCCTTCACGGCGCGCCACCAGTAGCCCCAGCGCGAGGTCTCGATGGAGAACGTCGTCAGCCAGGTGATGCTCGCGAAGGCGAGCGCGATGTAGATGTAGGGCAGCTTGTTGCGCGGGTTGAACTGCAGCACCGCCCAGGAATCCGGCACGAAGGGCCACTGGATGCCCGTCGCGGCGCCGGCCCAGTCCCAGTTGTTGACGAGGACGAGGCCCGCCTCCGCGATCACGATCGTGGCGATCGAGAAGTAGTGGCCCGCGAGCCGGAAGAGCTGATAGCCCAGCGCCAGCGCGATGGCGGCCGCCACGACACCTCCCACGATCATGCCGAACCACGGGAGGACGCCGAACTTCGTGTAGAGGATCGTTGTCGCGTAGGCGCCGGTGCCGAAGTAGAGCGCGTGGCCGAGCGAGATCTGCCCGCAATAGCCGCCGAGGATATTCCAGCTCTGGCTGAGCGCCGCGTAGAGCAGCGTCAGGATGATGATGTTCTGCGCGTAGACGTCGGTCACGACGAGCGGCAGGCATGCCACCGCGGCCGCGACCGCGAGACCCGTGAGCAGCTTGAGCCGTCGCTTCCGGTCGAACGCGGAGGCGGCATCCTTCCCGCTCTGGGGGATGGCGAGACCGGTCGCCATCACAGCGACCCGAAGAGGCCACGCGGCCTCACGAAGACCACCAGAAGATAGAGCCCATAGATGCCGATCGATTTGAGCGAGGGCGGCAGGATCGTGGCGGTCATCGCCTCGACGAGCCCGACGAGAAGTCCGGCCGCGAGCGCCCCGAACACGCTGCCGAAGCCGCCGAGCGCCACCGTCACGTAGGCGATCAGCGCGAAGGGCAGTCCGACATCGGGATGGATGTAGTAGAAGATCGACAGGATGGCGCCCGCGATGCCGACCAGCGCCGCGCCGAGCCCCCAGCCGATCGTGAAGACGCGGTTCTTGTCGATGCCGACCAGCGCCACCGCGCCCGCATCCTCGCGGGTCGCCTCCAGGGCCTTGCCGAAATCGGTGCGCGTGATGAGGAGCCATAGCCCGAGGAACGCGAGGATCGACACGAGCCCGCCCGCGAGCTGCGGCACGGGCAGGTAGATCCCACCGACCGGGATCGTCCGGCCGCCGAGCCAGACGTTCGGTACGTTGCGGTAGTCGGGCGTGAACAGAAGCTGGGACACGCCGCGGATCACGATCGCGAGCCCGAAGGTCGCGAAGATCTGCACCATGCCGAGGTTGGCGCGTGCCCGCATGGCGAGCCGGACCACGCCCACATAGGCGAGCGCCCCCACGGTGAACAGCACGGCCGCGATCACCGGCATGAGCACGATCGGGTCGAGCGCCGTCAGCGCGACGAGGCCGAAGCTCGCGTACATGGCGAGCATGAGGAACTCGCCGTGGGCGAAGTTCACGACGTCCATGAGGCCGAAGATCAGCGAGAGGCCGACCGCGATCAGGGCGTAGATCAGCCCCATCAGGAGGCCGCTCGCCAGGATCTGGACGATGCTCTGAAGGGTCACGAGGGTACGTCTCCTCTCCCGAGGTCGGGGGAGGGGGTCACGACGGCGTCGCTCACGCCTTGCTCATCGGGAACTTCGGTGCCGCGATCGCGAGCTCGGTCGGGTAGACGGTCACGAACTTCTCGCCGAGCCACTGCAGCAGCACTGCGTCCGCATCGTTGTTCTGGCCGTTCTCGTCGAACTTCACCCGCTTCCAGGGCATGATCGTCATCTCGCCAGGGATGTCGGTCATCGCGAGAGCGTCACGGATCTTGGCGCCGTCGGTCGACTTCGCCCGGTTGATCGCGTCGGCGAGCACGATGGTCGCCATGAACTCGCGCGAGGTGTTGTCGTTCATGTCCTTGCCCGATTTCGCCTTGAACATCGCGTTCACGAGCCCGACGGTCGGGCGCTTCGCCGCGAGGTCGAGCGAGAACGAGCCGCGCGTGATCGCGCCCTCGATCTGCTTGCCGACCGCATCGTAGAGCGCCTTCTCGGAGAAGCCCGCCGCCTGCGCGAGGATCGCTTTCGGCTTGTAGCCGAGCTCCGACATGGTCTTGATCAGCAGGATGCCGTCCGTCGTGTAGCTCGACGGCATCAGGACGTCGGCATCCGCCGCCTTGAGCTGCTGCACCTCGGCGGTCAGGGACGGCGTGTTCGCCCGATACTTCACGTCGGCCACGACCTTGTAGCCGCGCTCGCCCGCGAGCTTGCGCTGCACGTTCGAGCTGTCGGTGCCGAAGATCGTGTCCTCGTAGAACAGCGCGATCGTGTCGACCTTCTGGCCGGCCTTCTTCAGGCCGTCGAGAAAGTCGAACATGGTGGCCGAGAACATCTCGTCATGGGGCGAGGCGCGGAAGATGTATTTGAGGCCGCGCCGCGTCAGGCTCGGCGAGGAATTGTCGGACGCGATGTAGGGGACGCTGAAGCGCTCGGAGGTCTGGCTGATCGTCGCCGCGACCGCGCTCTGGTAGGAGCCGATCAGCGCCGACACCTTGTCCTGCGTGATCAGCCGCTCGGCCTCGGCACGCCCCTTTTGGGGATCGGATTGGTGGTCGGCGGTCACGATCCTCAGCTTCGCGCCGCCGAGACCGGGCAGCCCGGAGCCCTTCGCGAGCGGAAGCTCGAGATCGGGATGAGGGTTGTTGATCACGTCGAGCGCGACGTTGATCGCCTGGATGGCGTCGATCCCGACTTGAGCGCCGGACCCGGACGTCGGGAACAGCACGCCGACCGAGACTTCGCTCGCCTGGGCCCGTGCGCCGGTCGAGAGCGATGCGGCCGTCAGAGCCGTTCCGGCCACGAAGCTGCGACGTGAAATCATGAAAGCGTTCCTCTTCGTCAAGATGACCGGCTCCTGTCGAGCCAACCGGCCCTTGCGACGATCCCATCGCTGGTCCGGTTGCGCAGATCGATGGGGATCATTCTGCGGGCCGGTGTGTGATGCAATAGCCGGGCCGGATGACGAAGGCGAAATCGCGAAACCCCGCCGGACCCGTAGCCGAGGATCGGGCCATGTCTCATCGCCAGGGCTCCGTCCGCCCCACATCTCTGCACGACCGGCCGACGCCCGTCTCGCACGATGTCCAGGGAGACTGCCGTTGTCGGAGTGCCTGACGTCGAGGATCGGCGGGCCGGCACGGGGGCCGCGCGCGTTCGCTGCCGGGACGTCTCACATCAGGAGTGTGAGAGCCGCGCGAGTGTGCCACGCGACCCGCTTGCGTCCGCAAAGGCACCGGAACTCGGTCCCCTGGACCGACCGTTTTCGCTGGTGTTCGAGATCACTCGGGTAGTCAGTCCCGCCGTGACCTTGCGCGCGAAAAATTAGGATCGACGGATGAATTACCTGCGTTACGCGCCCGAGATCGAGCGCCCCGAGCCGAACGAGCAGGCGACGATCGACGGCATCATCCAGGGCATGACGCAGCAGTCGCAGACCGTGGAAGCGCGCGAGCATCACGCGGTGCGCGCGAGCCACGCGAAGAGCTCCGCCTGCGTGACAGGCGAGCTGACGATCGCGTCCGGGCTGCCGCCCGAACTGGCCCAAGGTCTTTTCGCGGCGCCCGGCACCCATCCCGTCGCGGTGCGCTTCGCGCAAGGGCCCGGCGAGCGGCTGGGAGATCGCGTCTCGACCCACCGCGGCATGGCGATCAAGGTGTTCGGCGTTGCGGGCGAGAAGCTCCCCGGCCACGATGCCGAGACTCAGGATTTCGTGCTCGCCACCGGCACCACCTTTCCATCGGGCACCGCGGCCGGTTTCCTGCGCGACGGAACGGTGATCGGGAAGGCGACGGGTCTGCCGGAAGGCGTGAAGAGCGCTGTCTCCTCGACCATGCGTAATTTCAACCGCGTGCTGCACGCTTTCGGGACCGAGAGCGCGATGGCGGATTTCTACGGCCACCCGTTCAGTCACCCGCTGGCGGACATCTACTTCAGCCAGGCGCCGATCCGCTTCGGCGACTACGTGGCGAAGCTCGGCGCGGTGCCGGCTTCCGCGTCCCAGCGCGCCTTGGCGGAATGGCGGCTCGAACCGCACCAGGATGAAGACGGTTTCCGCCATGCGGCTGTCGCGTATTTCCGCGAACACGAAGCCGTCTACGAGCTGAAGGCGCAGCTCTGGGCCGACGCGGAGCGCCAGCCGATCGAGGACGCCTCGGTCAATTGGCCGGTGGCCATCAGCCCCTACCGCACGGTCGCGACGATTCGTCTGTCGCGCCAGGACGCTTACGCGACGGCGCGCGTGCGCTACTTCGACGAGGTGATGACCTTCAGGCCCGCGCACAGCCTCGCGGCGCACAGGCCGCTCGGCTCCGTCATGCGGGCCCGGCTCCAGGTCTACAAGGCATTGAGCGATTTTCGACACGGCGAGAACCGCGTGGTCCCGGCGAATACCGGCCGCATCGAGCATATCCCGGCCTGACCGGAGACGCCCGCGGGGCCGCCGTGGTAAGGCCGGATACCGATCACCTGCCCGGCCGCCCATGAT
Organism: Hyphomicrobiales bacterium; assembly: GCA_903644085.1. GTDB lineage: Bacteria > Pseudomonadota > Alphaproteobacteria > Rhizobiales > Beijerinckiaceae > Enterovirga. The sequence goes on along the minus strand of CAHJXE010000056.1, from coordinate 882 downwards.
CTCGCTCGTCGACACGCTCGCCCGCCTCTCGGACGGCACCCTCACGCCGGACGGCGCGATCCACGAGAGCCGCGACGCGATCGGCGCGCGCGAGGGCGAGGTGCGCGCCTTCGCGCATCGCGATCTCCTGGCGCATGCGGGATCCGCAGGGCCCCTCGTCGGCATCGCGGTCGGGGTCAAGGACATCATCGACACGGCCGACATGCCGACGCAGATGGGCTCCTCGATCTACCAGGACTGGCAGCCGCGCGCCGATGCGCCCGTGGTCGCCGCTCTTCGCCGGGCGGGCGCGACGATCGTCGGCAAGACCACCACGACCGCCTTCGCGTTCTCCGACCCGACGGACACGCGCAACCCCCACGACCTCGGACACACGCCGGGCGGCTCCTCGGCCGGGTCGGCCGCCGCGGTCGCGGCCGGCATGGTGCATCTCGCGCTCGGCACGCAGACCGGCGGCTCCGTGATCCGGCCCGCGGCCTTCTGCGGGGTCGCGGCGATCAAGCCGTCGTTCCGGCTGATCCCGACGGTCGGCGTCAAGTGCTTCGCCTGGACGCTCGACACGGTTGGGCTGTTCGCTGCCGGGGTGGCGGACGTGGCGGCCGCGCTCGCGATCGTGAGCGGGCGCGCCATGCCGACGACCCGGCCCGAGCGCCCCCGCATCGGGATCGTCACCCAGGACTTCGCCGGCGCACCCGATGAGGCCGCTGAGCAGGCACTGGAGCGCGCGGCGGCGCTCTTGGAGAAGGCGGGCGCCGAGATCACCTCCGTCGTGCCGCCGGCCGCGATCGCGGAGGGCTGGGCCGCGCACCCGACCGTGCAGGATTTCGAGGGCGCGGTCTCGCTCGCCTGGGAACACGACGCGCATCGCGGCGCGCTGCCGCC